>DAOVTM010000439.1 GCA_030633145.1 Desulfobulbaceae bacterium | reverse complement strand
TCTGCTGCACTGAATCGTGGATCAACACCAGCCGGGGAACTATAAAGGAGGAATCGGGCAGGTCACCCGGGGGATGGCGATCCGGGATATCCTCAATAAAGCGGATCATGTCGTAGCCGAGAAAACCGACTGCCCCGCCGTAAAACCTGGGAAGACCCGGAGCCTTGATTGCGTTGAAGGAGGCAAGGAGTGTGCGCAGTTCATCCAGGGGATTAACCTTATCCCTGGTCTCAGGCTCATTTATTCCCGAACCTTTGATGACAACCTGATCCCTGCGCGATTCAAAGGTAGCCAGGGGATCAAGGCCGATAAAGGAGTATCGGCCCCATTTCTCGCCCCCTTCCATGGACTCGAAGAGAAAGGCGTGTCTGTCAGTTCCGGCCACCTTGGCAAAGATGGTCAGGGGGGTGTCAAGATCTGCGACAATGGTTCGGTGCAGTGGGACGAGATCCGCCTGCTCCAACATGGTGGCAAAGGTTTCCAGGTCAGGGTGATACATGGTTAGCTGCTCGCTGAAAATTTTTGTTTTCTAAAAAATTCTGTTTTTTAAAAACAAAAAAAGCCATGAAAGCGCAATGCTTCCATGGCTGAAGACTCTATTTTTGTTACTGTCAACTGAAACAGTCAACTGAATCAGCTGATGGGCATCATCTGGTTGACTCGTCTGCTCAGCCTGGAGATTTTGCGGGAAGCTTTTTTCTTGTGGATCGTTCCCTTGCTTGCCGTCCTCTGAATAATCGGAATGGCACTTTTCAGTGCATCCTGAGCCTGCTCTTCTGCCCCTGCTACCAGTGCCTCTTCAATCTTGCGGATGGCGGTCTTCATCCTTGCCTTGATCATCCGGTTGCGCAGACGACGTACCTTGGACTGTCTATCCCTTTTTATTGCGGATTTGTGATTAGCCATGTAAAACTCCTGATACCAGCCTGTGGCTGGTCTAATGTATTGAATGAATCGTATTGAATGAATCGATAATACGAAAAGTAATTTTTGAACCCTGTTGTTTAACTGAATTCCCCACTCATGTCAAGAATATTCACCATTTTTGCCAGCATGATGCCTATTCATCCACAAGAGTCCCTTCAAGGTTTACCCCTACCGCACCGGTGAAATCCGTGGAGTCGATCATCGCCTCTGACAGTCTGGCACCGGTGAGATCGGCATTGGAAAAATCCGCAAGATACAGGTCTGCCTCACGCAAATCGGCATTTTTCAGGTTTGCGCCGCTCAAGTTTGTTCCTTTCAGGTTGGCCTCGTTCAGGTCGGCTTCCTCCAGGTTTGCTCCCTGCAGATTGGCACGTTCCAGATCGAATCCGTCAAGGTTCCGATCAGAAAGATCCACCCCGGCAAGGTCACATGCCACACACCCTTTTCTATCAAAAAGTTGCTCAATGAGTAACTGCTGATCAATATTGGCCTGCTCAGGGGTAGCCACTGTGTAAAGCGTTTCACCCGGTGCTGGAGTAGAAACCGTTTCTACGGCCTGCTCGGATGCAGCAGAAGCAGGGGGGGATTCTTCCTCAGAGCTGAACACCGAGGTCACTGAGTTCCAGAAGCCACCCTCTTCAGCCTTTTCCTCCTGCACTGCTTCAGTGAGTTCTTCCGGTTCAACTGATGGTTCTGCCGGAATGTTTTCAACAACAGGTGTAACTGGTTCAGGGTCTTCCGTCTGGATGTCTGCGACTGTTGATTCTATCGTTTCGTTGATAACTATTTCATCTGCCGGAGTTCTTACCTCTGTGACAATTTCCTGAACCACAGCCTCGTCAATAGTTGCCTGCTCAACAATCGCTTCAGCCATAACCGGTATGGTCTTTGCTGTTTTTTTGTTGTCAACAGGCTCCTCACTGTTCACTGCATCCGGCTCTTCTTCGGCTGTAGGTTCTCCGCTGAAAAAAGAGGTCACCGAACCCCATAAGCCGTCACCATTTTGCTCTACAGGCACCGATTCGATCGCTTCAGCAGCAGGGCTGGCTGGAGACGGCTCCTTCGTCTCAACGGCTTCCTCTTCATCTATCTGTTCTTCTACAACAGATACAGTCATTATTTCCTCAGTTTTCACATCAGGTTCAGGAGGAGTTTCCACGGTTTCCTGTACCGCTGCAACCGGTTCAGCAGGAGCATCATCCGGTACGTTTTCCTGTGCAGGATCAGTTGTATAGGGCAGATGTTTTCCCCGGCTCTGCTCATCCTGGTATCGTACTTCCGTTACCTCGGGTAATCCATCTGCTACATACGGCTTTTCTGCAACCAGTTCACCATCAAGGAGTGCTCCCTTGAAATAGGCTCCGCCCAGAACAGCACCGGTAAGATTTGCCCCTCTGAGGTCGGCACCCGCAAAATCAGTACCACCCAGTTCTGCACCTTGCAGGTTGGCATTCATAAGGTTGGCCTTGGACAGGTTGGACAGGTTCAGTTTTGCACCGGCGAGGTTAGCACCTTCCAGGTTGGCTCCTGTCAGGTCAACCCTGGTGAGAACAATTCCTGCCAGGTCACAACCTGGACATTCATTGGTCTTTATCAGGTGTTGAAAGTTTTCTTGAACTATTGACCGGTTTGAGCCGACCAGGGCTGCAAATCCGCCACCGACCCATCCCGCAGTGATGATGGTGGTGAGTAAGAAAATATAAAATTTCATTATAATTATATGAGTTGTCGAGATTCCTGGTACCCTGAATTAGGGCCAGACAAGGGCGTTGTAGATCCATCCGTCAAGTTTCGGATGAGATACCTTTATCCATTTTCCTTTTCGTTCCGATGGCTTGAGGATGACTTCACGCACAACTTTTCCCACTATTCTACTGTCAGTGTTTGGTTTCGCACGCATATTTCCATTCTCAACCTTGACAACCAGGTAGCGGTCTTTTGAGACCAGGCTGGAAAAAATCCACCCTCTATCTCCTTGATAATCACTTACCATGAGCCATTTACCCTTGTCTTCTAAGACTTTAAGCGGATAGTGGGCAGGGAGCCGGAACAGCACCTCATGCTTGGTGTCAGGGCCGGAACGCAAATTAACGCCGCTTTTGACAACGGAGACATAGTCGGCCGCCATTGCAGCTACTGTTGAGATATATACCAGTGTTATTACCAGTACTGCTACTCTCACACTCTGTTTAAGAGTACGATTTTTCATTATATTCTCCTTGGTGGAAAAACTTATCTTTACTCTGTATCCCTTTCTTGTCAATCATTCCCACTGGTTCCCATGCTCCAGCGTGGGATCCGTGATATGCCGCTCCAGCGGCTGCAACTTGACGCTGGAGCGTCCAGAATTCGTTCCCACGCTGGA
>DAOVTM010000378.1 GCA_030633145.1 Desulfobulbaceae bacterium | reverse complement strand
GGAACCCCTGGGACATCAAGGCCTGCCTGGGTAAAAAAGGCTACACCCTGACCAGGGTTGCCCTGGAAAGCGGGTATAGCAGATCAGCACCAGGCGAGGCATTCAGGCGGCAGTGGCCAGCCATGGAACGGATCATAGCCGATGTAATTGGCGTAGAACCCTGGGAGATATGGCCGTCACGGTATGACGAAAACAAACAGCCGTATAGGCTGCATGCTGCCTGTCATGCCCCGTGAACCGGTTAACCGTATCTTTTCTATACAGTAAACGGTAGCACATTTTAGACAACAACGCACCATCTAACCTTGAACAAAGAATAGACAATGGCAGCAAGAAAGAGCAAATACCAGCGCGCAGAAGAGGCAGGGCAGCTCACCATATTTGACACCATTGACAACTATGTGGCTTCCAGGGAAGAGATTGTTGAACAGTGCAATAAGCCCATGGAGAGCCGGGAGCAGGCTAGCGAGGCGGAAGACTGCATTGAGGTTGCAGCAGCTATGAAACGGGCTATCCGAGATAGCGGCCTGAGCAGGGAACAGGTCTGTGCCGCAATGAACGATTACTGGGGCCGCTCAGAGCAGGAACACAAAAACGGTCAAGGAAAAAAGCCGCTCTCCTATGAGATGTTCAACCATCACCTGTCCAAGCCAGTGGAGTATCCTATTAAGGCATATTTCCTCTTTGCCCTGCACCGGGTTACCGGATCGCTGGAACCGGCAAGGGTGATTGTTGCAGCAGAAGGGGCAGAGGTAGCCAGCCAGGAGGATATTGCCATGATGGCCCTGGGCAAGCTGGAAAAGAACATCTCGGAAATGCAGCAACTCAAACGACAGCTTAAAAAAACAAAAACAAACGGATGAGGAGGATTCCAATGGGAAAAGAAAAGTACATCATACAGTCGGCTGACCAGTGTCTTGAGATCTTGCTGTTGCTCTGTGTGCCTGATTTTATGCCGCATACGGTACAGGAGATAGACATGGCTCTTGGCTTGGGCAAAAACAAGATTTACAGAATGCTGGTGACTCTGGAGCATAAATGCCTTGTCAGGAAACATAAAGGCCGGTGGGGGGTAACGCCTGAAATAGTCAAGATAGCGTATGGCTTCCGCCGCCATTTAGCGGAAAGAAGGGAAGAGCTTGAAGACTTAGAGATGGAGTATTCAGCACACCACTTTGAATAATTAACCACAGGAGGAAAAAAATGGCAGCAAATGTTGATGAAAAGGAAACCGGGAAAACCAACAGAGTAGCAGGCTTCACTCTTCTTGATGAAGCCGTGTGGAGGCTCTCCTTTGCAAAAGAGACAGCGATGAATGGAGGTGTTGATAGTGACAGAGGGGGAGGCCTGACCGAAAAGGGTGGATACGGCCTGTCCATCATTCTTTCAGAGGTGATAAGAGATATAAATAAGGCTACTGAGCTTCTTTAACCGTTCATTAAAATCAATATAACAGGAGTTTTTATTGTGAGTAAGGCAACAGAGGATAACAAAGCTATCATGGATGATGCGAATATTGAAATCATGGAAGACAGTCAGGATATGATAGAGGATGCGGCTGGCATTGAACAGGCGGAAGAGCATTCGTTGATAAGGGCCGGAACTGCTAAGATTGTGGAATGCTACCTTGACGGTAAAGAGTATGACCTTGAGCGGATCACCATGGAAGTTCGCTACTGTTTTGAACGTATGGCCAATGATTATCTGACTGCTGGCCGGCTCCTGCTGGCAGTCAAAAAGGTGGAAGGTCATGGGAACTATTTACAATGGTTGGAGGCGAATTTTCCGCTATCGCCAAGGACTGCGCAAAAATTTACCCGGGTGGCTGAAGCCATTCAACAGCGGCCCGATCTGGCCAGACTGGCAACGGGGGGAGTGAGCAAGGCTCTGATTCTGCTGGATCTGCCCGATGAATATATTGATGAGGCCGAGCAGCTGGGTACCATTGACGGCACCCCTGTAGATGAATTCCACACCATGACCCGCAGGGAGCTGGAGGAAGAGGCCAGAAGGCTCAAGGATGATAAGGACAAGATCGTTGACCAGGAGACCCGGAACATTGCCAAAGAGCGGGATGCCCTGGTGGAGGATAACAAACGGTTGAAAAAGTTTGAACCCAAAGAGCAGGCTGCCCCGGAATGGTGCATTGAGCAGGCCAAAGAGATTAAGAAGGCCGTTGCCAGGTTGGGTACTCTTTGCAAGACGCTCATGGGTGAACATTCCGAGGAGATGGAGGAGGATCCCCATGCCCAGTCCATGATAGAAAAAAACGCCAATCAGGGCCGTAAGTATCTGACCCAGCTCCTTATAGATATGGACAAACGGTACAACCAGTATGAGTAAGATCATGTCCATCGAGCCTCATATCCTTACCGCTATCCGGCAGGAGCATGAGAAGGCTCCCCGTGGTCAAAAAGGAAGGGTGGTTGATGGCTGGGCCCGGATGATCGGTTGTTCGCCGACAAAGATATGGAACTGCCTTGAGACTGGCCGTATGCGGAAAAAGAACGGTTGGAACGAGGGTCAGGTAGCTGCAGCAGAAGCTGTTTTTATTGTCAAGAACATGCCTCCGGAATGTGCCGGGATTATATCAACAGATCAAGCCCTGGACATTGCTATTGACCAGGGCCTGATCCCGGAGGGTGTGCGACCACCTTCTGTTTCAACCATCAACCGGATGGGACGTGAAATGAAACTTACACCACAAAAGGACAGAAAGCAACGGTTTCAGGCTGAGCGGCCTAACCAGATGCACCATGTGGATGCTTCCACTTCTAGCTGTTTTCATGTGGTCCGAGTGTTGTCGAACGGGGATTGTATTTTTAAGCTCCATAAAACATCCAAGCATTACAAGAACAAGCCAACTCCGGTGCAGCTCAGGCCATGGATTTACGCTCTGGCAGATGACTATTCCGGTTACCTAGTTGCCCGCTATACAGCAGCACCAGGTGAGGAACTGCGGGACAATATGGATTTTCTTTCCCATGCCTGGGGACGAAGTGATGATAGGCCGTTTTTTGGCCTGCCCGAGAAAATCAAGGCCGACCATGGGCCGATGATGAAGGGAAAGGCAGCACAGGAGTGGTTAAATGCCCTGGGAGTTGAAATTGACCCGAGCGTACCAGGTGCCAAGGATGCACACGGTAAAATTGAACGCCCATGGAGAACGCTCTGGCAACGGTTTGAACGGCTCTTCTTTTGTCAGGGAGACTGGAAAGAGTTCGAGATCACCATGAGCGAGCTGAACCGGAAGTTAGTGAATTATCTGAACTGTGATTACAACCAGGGCAATCATAGATACGAAAATATCAGCCGTGAAAAGGCATGGCGAAAGGTCAACCTGGTTGGTGTTAGGGAGTTGCCGGAAAACGCCTTGCAGGCTATTGCTCGCAGGGAGCGGAGGAAAGTTACTGCGGAAGGGATGTTCAGCCTTGACAGTGTAAAGTATGAGGTCAAGGGATTGCATAATGCTTGGGTAACGGTCTTTATGGGTATTTTTGACGACAAGTTGGTTGTCCAGGATGAAAAGACCGGTGAGCGGTATGAATGTGAACTGTTTGAACCTAACAAGGTTGATGAGTTTACCGGCCACAAGAAGACAGAGTATCGGAAGATCAGGGAGCAGGCAGAGGAGCTTAATATTTCTCCCCAGCTATTTGACAAGGAGGCCATACCGGACAGCAAGGTTGTTCCCATACCCGTCCGCACAACCGGTAAACAGAGCATGGATAACCCCTTTGACCTTGGAACCTATACCAGTGCTGAGGAGGCCATGGCGGATTTTATCTGCATCACGGGTATGACGATTGAGGCCGGTGGCAGTGAATGGAACAGACTGATTGAGCTGTTTCAGGAAAATGGATTGAACAAGGATTTTGTAAGGGAAATAGCGAGCAAGGTGAATGCTCAACAAACCAGGAGGGTGGATTATGGCTAAGCTGTCAAAACTGGAGCTGCTGCTTGCAATGGGATTTAAAGTGGACCCATTTAAGCAGGTAAGAATGAAAACCGGTGATTCCTGCAGAATTGACAGGGTGGTTGGTATGGCCGTTCAATCACGGGCTATGGTCAATATTATTGGAGAACGGGGCATCGGCAAAAGCAATGCTGTCAGAGCCGCTTTGACGAAATCGAAGCATACACCACATACCTTTATAGAGCACAAGCGCGATCGTGGAGAAGTCCTTAGGCGCGTAGATGAGGGTGTTATCGTTGACCTGGGCAACGGAGAAAAACCCAAACGGAGCCGGGAGATCAGATCCAGACAGCTCCGTCCGATCATTGGTGATGCTTCCAGGAGAAAAAATATATGCCTGGTGATTGAAGAGGGG
>DAOVTM010000091.1 GCA_030633145.1 Desulfobulbaceae bacterium | reverse complement strand
GGCAAGGTCTTGTTTATCAAGGGGGATCAACTTAAAGAGGAGGGTGGTCAACTCCCTGCTCAAGAGCAGGCAGGCCGGTTTTCCCATGGGCAGGAGTAATGCCTGATTCGTTAGGGTGAACAACTCGTCCACCTTATAAAAAGGACAGCCATGTTCTTCTGTAATTTCAAAGACGGCTGTAAAGGATATCATCTTGGTGGCTCCTGGATAACTATTGTGTACATGTTATAATTAATAGGAATAAATTTTGCATTAAACGGTTACGGAACACAGTAAATAATGAACCATTATAGCTGTAACTGTCCATCCTGCAAACATTTTTTTATTGTTTGCTGTAAATATACAGGTATAGTAAATAGAAAAATTGTCAGTAAATGACAAAAAAAAGAATTTTTTAATGATGGTACTTGTTTTGGCGTTCAGAATATACTATAAATTACATGAGATAAAGAGTCAATTCCACCTGTTGACATAACGGATCATAGGGTTTGACCCTCTCCAAGAGAAAACCATTCATTATAAGTACCACATACTATGTCTTCAGAATCCGACCAGCTCACAGTTGATTACGAGGAGGTACAGGCCGCCTTGGAACTGTATCCCCGTATCAATATTATTCAGGTTGAAGGGGAACCACCCGACAGCTATGAGATAGAATATCTGGTCACTGGATATGTCCGCAGTAGCGATGGATCCATCGAGACTGAGCAGCACCACAGGGTTCGCATCAATCTTCCCTTTGGCTATCCACATTTTCCGCCGTCAGTGAAACCGCTGACCCCTATTTTTCACCCTGACATGGATCCTGACGCTGTCCGTATCACTGCGTTCTGGCAGCAAAATCCCTCCCTTTCCGAGTTGATTGTTGAAGTTGGGGAGATGATATGTGGCAACAGTTATAACCTGGCAGAACCCTTTAATCAGGAGGCGGCAGACTGGTATGCCCGTCATCTTGATGATCTCCCTCTTGACTCCTTGCAGGTGGCGGATATCGAGTTTGCAGATGATAGCGCAGCAGAGGATGATTTCCTGCTGGGAGGGGTACTGGAACTGGAGGAAGACTCCCTGCTGGATGGGTTGGTACTGGAAGAGGATGCGGAGGAGGAAGTACCCTTTGGTTTGGCAGGCGAGGCGGAAGAGACGGTTATTGAAGAACCACTTTCAGTTGAGCAAGCAGTAGAATCAGAGGAGTCATCCGACGAGGTGATGGAGGAGGAACCGGAAAGCTATGACGTTACCGCACAGTTGGATCTCATCGGTTTCAGGATTGGCAAGAAGGAAATCGTCAAAGCTGAAAGGCTGTTGGAGGAAATCCCCGAGTCCGCCTATACCACTGAGGTAGAGGATACCAGCCAGGTGATCCGTTCCGCCCTGGAAGAGGCAGAACAGCTCCTTGCGGAAGCAAGGGGGTTTGAGGATGATTTTAAGTTTGACGAAGCCCTTGAGTGTGTGGACAGAGTTTCCGGGATTGTAGCTGATTATGTGGGGATGAGCGATATTCATTCCCAGCTACAACAGTCCCGGATGATGGCAGACTCCTTTAGTGACGGTTCTAATAATGACGGTTCCAAAAAGGAGGAAGAGGTAACACCTCCTCCTCTCAAAGAAGAGGAACCGGTCAGTGAACCCGGTGTCAGGAAAAAAGTAAAGCGAACCGCATCTGCGGAACTTGATGATTCGTACGGTGGCTTTAATCTTCCCCTCAAGCCCATTGTGGCGGGTGTGGTTCTGCTGCTGATAGCCGGCACCGGATGGATGGTATATAGCAGGGATGCAGGACTCGTGAAAAACGCTTCTGCCAGTTGGCAGCAGGTGCAGAATCTGACCACCAGGATGCAGTTTTTTGACGCAGAGACCAAGGCTCGTACCACCCTGGAAGAGCTGGATAAGATACTTGTCCTCCGCTCAGAGAAAAACAGGCTCAAAGGTGAAATATCCAGCCTGATCAACGACACTGATTTCCAGCAGGGGATAGCGGGTAAGGTTAAGTATAAGGGAGAGTATCTGTTGCTGGGGGATGTAGCACAGTTCAAAGAGTTGGAATCCCTGACAACCAAAGCAGATGAGGTTCTCAAGGCGGGTAAGGTCAGGCTGGCCATTGCTGCCTATGACACGGCTCGGGTCTTTGCCGAGAAGAACGAGCTGCATGAACAGGCCAAGAGCCTTTCCAAAACAGCAGACAACCTTCGCATTGATGAGAGCCTGACCAGTGCCGGTCGGGCTGAAAAGGCTCATGAGTGGGAGAATGCCGCTGAGACGTATCAGAACGCACTTGCCCTGGCGGAAAAACTTGCCGACAGCGAGGAAGCCGGAGAAATACGGCAGAAAATGGCTTCCGCTACCTTTAAACATCAGTTTGACCAGTCAAAAAAGAGTTTTACCGATGCCCAGTGGGGCCAGACTATTGCCATGCTGGATCAGGCAAAAAAAATGCTGGTTGAACATCCTGAGACCGGTTCTACCCTGGAACGGGAAGAGATTGATCGTTTACTGGCAAATGCTAACCTCTATCAACTCCTTGCCCTGGCTCGGCAGTCGTATGAGGCCGGTGATGTGGAGGGAGCAATCGGCGGGTATGAAAAGACGCTTGTCCGGCTCAAGCAGGATCAGGCCATCCATGGAGATTCGTACCAGGGAATAGCGGACAAGATTGCAAAGATAATATTCAAGATCAGGGTTGCCAGGGAGTATTCCGCTGCCCAGGGAGCAGAAAACAGTAAGGATCTTGCAGGTGCTCTTGCTCGCTACCGAGCCATTGAGAAGATGATATCCGGCTCCGTGTTTAAAAAGGATAACTCCCTTCGGCCCATTGAAAAGAAAAGCCGCGCCAAAATCCGTACCCTGTCCAGCCGAGTGACGATGAACAGGAGAACCGCCTGGCTGAAAAATAATTTTGAAAAGATTTTCAAGCAGGCCTACCCGTCTGCGGTTTCATCCCAACTGAGCCATCCCAGGGTGACTTATATTAAAACCGAGGGAAAACGGCAGGTTTTCAATATTACCTGTTCAGAGAAGAGTCAGGGCAGCACATTCCGTCTTGACCTTAATTACCAGTATGACCTTTCAACGGGGAAATGGTCGATTTATTCCGGTCAGCTATGATGATGGTGGGCGTTGCTGTGCGTATGCCCTGCTGACTGATCGCTAAGTGGGCCGCCTGCCTTATGGAGAGCCTCTTCCAGTGCTGACTGGGCCTCTTGCAGAGAGTGAACAGCCCTGTCCAGCAGGGTGGCAATTTCAGGGGTTTCGCTTTCCAGTTTTTCCATCCATTGCGCAAACTCTTCCCCATGCCCCTGGTTATGATTAATCCAGTGGGGCAGCATTACGCGTAATTTATCCAGGTCGTTCATGAGTCCTCTCCTTCTAATATTTTCTTTTTATTTATCCGCAGATTACGCAGATAGCGCAGATTTTAAAAACATTATAATTTTGCCATTTTTTATCTGCACCATCTGCGTAATTTGCAAATACAACTATCTCATTTCTTTATACAACTGCCGGATCATACTTCCGATAACCAGTACTCCCAGTACCAGTCCGGCCCAGAGCAACCAGACCTTCCAGGGCAACTCGGTAATCGGTTTACGTTGTATTGATCCGCCCAGCTCTATCTCCTCACCGGCAAGGGCTGATTGGAGCAGCCCCTTTTTTTCGTCTGGATCAATAGCCGCCAGCATTTCGTTGACCTGGAACCTTTGCCCCTTTAAACCGGCTCTGCCATAGGCCAGGGTGAAAGGGGCTTCGCCCTGGGCAAGGAAGACCAGTTGTCCCGGCAACCATCCCAGTTCCAAGGTCGGAATGACTTCATCCAGAACACCGGACTCCATCTCAAGCCGCCAGAAGCGGTGGTTGGTGGGGCTGATATGGCGAACCTTGCTGTCCAGGATGACACCGTCAACGGTCAACTGATAGGCAAGCTGGGTTGCCCGTCGCTGCCAGGGGATGTCTTCCTCTGCCCTGGAGGAGAGGGTCACCCGAGCCAGGGAGTTGGGCTGGGGGAAGCGGACAGAGAGCTGATCCACCGGATAGAAGCCATCACTGGTATAGTGATAACTCAGTGTATCCGACTTAGAATTTGCCACAGCTACCCCAACTGGTGTATGCACTATCCTTGGATGCTCCTGTTTCGTACTCCCATATCCGCCCAGAAGAGAGGACAGGGTAACGCCTTTTTTGCCTGACGGCCAGGAAAGGCGGAGGTATTTTCTTGAATTTTTGTTCAGTACTTTGCTTAGTAGAATGCGGTTGCGCAAAAGTTGATGGTTGTTAAAACTGAGCTGAGCCAGGGAGGCCGAATGAACCAGAGGAAACCAGCTGTTGAGGTCGTCACTGGTGTCGATCCGCACCCTGGTGCTGAATTGTTCGCTCTGCCCGATCCATGCGAACTCAAGCCAGTCTATTTTTTTCTTTTCCTCCAGGCTCGAAAGATCAACAATATAGGCGGTAACTGGTGACGCAGCCGTGCTTTCTTTCTGGTGGAAATCAATGATCACCCCTCTGGCATTGGTTGCAATACGCAGGTCAGGGGTACTGGCTCCGCTATGATGACCCATTAAGGGGAAAAAGGGCAGGGAGATCGGTACCTGTTGTTGTTGCTCGCTGCGCTGCGGCCTGACAAGATGGGGAACAATGCTGCTCTTGTTGAAGACCCGCAGGTCGCCAAGATCTGCACGGGTACAGCCCTGATAGATTTTGTCTGAAAGAGTCAGGCCATAGATGGCTCCGCTCCCATTAAAGGTTAGTTCCATGCCGTATGCAAAATCAGTACGGCTCAGTTTTTCTTTTTCATCACCTGCCTGGAGCATGGCAGGGATGAGAGCAGCGAGTATTATGGAGAGGTAAAAAAAGAATCTCATGATTCGTCCTCCTGTGAGGATTGCGCCGGGGGCAGGGGAGAAAACCAGCCAATGACCATGAGGAGGATACCCACGGCAAGAAAGGAAACAATCCTCTCTACTGTGCCGCTGCTCGCCAGGTCAACGAGGATGAGTTTGAGTACGGTTGCTCCAATCAAGCCGCAGCCGACAAACCAGACCGTTCGGCTCTGGTACCTCCTGGCTGCGGTCATCACTGCCAGAGCCAGCATCCCCCAGAGGATGGAAAGCGAGGCCTGATAGAGGCGGGAATCCAGCATAGGAGGAGGGGAAAAAGAGACTCCGGTCAGCTGGTGTACTGCCCGAGCCAAAACTGTATTGATCCAGATAAAAGCAGTGATACCGCCTGTACCCAATATCAGTTTTTTCGGCATCATGGAGGTGAGAAAGGAAAAGTGATCCCTCGTCCACAGTACCAGCATGAAGAAAACAACGAGCTGGCTGATCTCCAGGGGGTTGAAGATGGGAATAAAGGGGAGCGGGGCTGGGTCACCTGGGTTGGTGAGGCAACCGGCCAGCAGCCAGAACCAGGCCAGGGTAAGGATGATGGCTGCACCATGTTTTTGATACTGATCTTTATAACTGGAGATTGGCCATAAGTCGGCAACAATAGTTTGCACCAGTCTGACCATAGCCACCGGCACAAGTCCCCAGAAGATGAAATTCCAGGTTGGACTGGTGGAGGCACATTGATTGACCTGCCAGGCTGTTTCTGCGGTGAGAATCAGGGTTATAAGGAGGAAGGCTCCTCCATGGGTCACCTGCATCGGTTTTTCCGGGAGTACATCACGAATAAGAAACAGGCAGCGGTAAAGGATGAGACAGCTGATCGGCCAGGCAGCGTACCCCAGATTTCCAAAGAGGTGGTGGCTGGCGGAGATGATCGGTACTCCGATATGATCCAGCGTTGTCCAGGCCATCACCGGCAACAGGATAAGGCTGGGCCAGGCAAGAATCCGCCACTCCAGTCTCTGGATCATGGAGGCCATCAGCAGGCAGCCTGCCCCGAAAACGAGCAGGATGCTATAATCCTCGTATTGATAGGAAACCTGCTGCTCGGCCTCGATGATGGCTGCCGCAAAGCACCAGACGGCACCCCAGCAGAAGAGGAGAAGGTGATGCAGCTTTTCAAATTGGTAAAGCTTGTCAGCGCGGTAGAGGGTCAGGGAGGAGAACAGGCCTGAGAGTCCTATGACCAGTGAGCCGAGGAATACCCCGTTAAAGAGGATGAGCCGGCTCTGGTTAAAGTCGGCATCCAGGAGAAAAAAGAAACCGGCTCCGAGCTGGAGCAAAAAGCCGAAGTTGCGGGGGATAACCCGATGCTGCCGTACCCCCACCCAGACCAGGGCTGCTCCCTCCATGGCCCAAGTTACCGCAGTCCAGCTTCCACTCAGTGCCAGGGGAACGGCCAGGGTAACAAAGACCACTCCCAGGGCGAGAAATGCCTCGGTCAAGGTGCGCATCCCCTGGCGCAGCCTTTTATCCCCTTTATTCCAGAGAAAAGAGGCCAGTCCCACGTAAAAGAGACTGATCACCAGGGCACTGATAGCCATCCCGTACTGCATATCCTTGACCAGGGCAGCCTGGAGGGAAAAACAGATAATGGGGGTGCCGAAAATCAGGGATCCGTCCAGGTAGCCTCGCAGTTTCGGGGGTTGGCGAAAGGCGAACAAGACCCCGATGATAGTGAACATCAGGAAGAAGAGGATGAGAAAGGGTTCTGTGGTGGCAAAGTATTTTGGCTGATATGCCTGCGCTCCCCAGAGGGTCGCGATGGCCAGGGTAAAGACAAAGCCGAGCAGGTTCAGTTCCCGCCAGCTTTTGAACCAGGAAATGGTGAGGATGCCCGTGTTGAGAAGAGCATAGAAACTGAACAGAGCCAGATGGCTGCCCGAGCCGGTGGAGAGCAGTACCGGGGCGAGAAAACCACCTGCGGCCCCGAACAGAGCCAGGGAACGGGCATCCTGAAGCAGAGCCAGGGCTGTGGAGGCGGCGACCAGTCCCAGCATGAGTCCCAGGGAAAGACCCATGGGCAGCAGGTCATACAGTTTAGCAGAGGCAAAGACGGTGAGAAAGAGGATGCCGATACCGCCGCCCTGCATGAGGAGACCGAAACCGGGTCGCTTCGTCCGCAGCCGCCAGCCAAAGACAAGCATCCCTATACCACACAGAGCCACCCCAAGCAGGCGAAGTTCAATGGGAAGGATACTGCGCTCGGCTGCGTATTTGAGGAGAAAGGCGACCCCGAAAAAGAGGATCAGCAGCCCGACACGGAGGACAACATTGCCCTGGGTGAAAAACCGCTTCAAGACATTTAAACCACGGTCAAAAAAAGAAGGTTCGGGAGTTGGAGCTGGTTTTGTGGAAAGAGGGGGGGCTTTTCGCCTGACCAGTGGTTGGGCTACCGCCTGACTGGAATGATCTTTGACCTTTTTTTCGACGGAGGATCTGACACTGTCCTCCTGTTCAACATCGTTGACAGCTCTTTTCAGTTCCGCAATCTCGTCAACATAGATACTGATCTGTTTGTCTGCCCGTCCCCATGCCCGGCTGAGAATAATATTCCAAGCCAGCAGGAAGCCGAGAACCGCCCCGGTCAGTAAGCCCTCGCCGCTTCCATAAACAAGCAAAAAAAGGATACCGCCGATAATCGCACCGATACTGCCAAAAACGCCTAATGAGGACATGCTGTATCCTTATAATGGAATGATCTTCAATCCCTGTTATATATAATGGTAGCGACATTGAAAAATTACGATCATATCTTCCAGCGGTTGATAGACAAGGCGGTGTTCACGATTGATTCGTCTTGACCATTTTCCCGTTAGATTGAATCTTAATTTCTCAGGCTTTCCTTTCCCTGTTTCTGGATGACGTTGAATATCTTTGATAAGCTCATTGATTCGTTTCAGGATTTTTCGATCTGCTTTCTGCCAGTAGAGATAATCCTTCCAGGCTCTGTCAGTCCAGGCTATCATCAATCAATTCCCGTTTCTGATAGTTTCCCTGCTCAAACTCATTAATACTGGCCATTAAGTGTTGTGCGTTGGCAGTATTTTTTAGCAGGTACATTGTTTCTTCCATGGCGTTGTAGTCATCCAGCGAGAGCATGACCACGGAGTTGGCATTTTTTCGTGTTATAATAAGCGGCTCATGCTCATCACAGACTTTTTCCATACTTTTTGCCAGGTTTTGCCGCACGTTTGAGTAGGCCATCGTTTCCATGCTGTTTCCTCCGAATAATTAATTTCCTTTCGATATGATTGTACGAGTATTTGTACGACCTGGCAAGTTGTTTGTGATACAAGAATAGGTAAGTTCCCCATTGAATTCCGTCCTGAGGAGCAACAGGTCGATTGCTTTTTCATACAAAAGGAAAAGTTTAGCTTGAAATTAATTCTACATCATGATAGAGCTTGTTCACTGCTGAATAGCCATTCATTTTTTCTGTCCGACTAGGACTGTTTATAGACTATGAACCTTAGTGATGCATTAAAAAATAAGGAAGATAAAATCCTCTCCCTCTGGGTTGAAAGGACATTGGATTCCTATATCTCATCGGGTTTTTTCAAGAGTTCACAGGATCGCTTTGCCAACCCGGTGGGTGCCAACATCAAAGAAGGCTTGAGCAGGGTATATAGATTGATCCGTGACAAGGGCGAGATGCAGGAGTTTGCTGAACCGCTGGATCAGGTTATTCGCATCCGGGCAGTACAGGAATTTACCCCATCCCAGGCTCTGGCACCCATACTTGAGCTTAAATGGGTGGTCAAGCAGATTTTTTCAGCAGATAAAGATTGCAGGGAGTTGCTCCAGGAGCTTGATACCTTTGACTGCGATGTTGACCGCATTGCCTTAGCAGCCTTTGACCTCTATACCGAATGTCGGGACAGGCTTAACCGGGCTCGTATCCGGGAACTGAAGAGCGGCAGCTATATTTTAACAGATTCTAAATGCGCCTCAGCGGCAATTCGGGAAAATTTGCAGGAATTGCCTGAGATTAGATAGAGAAAGCTGTCAGCTGAATCGTAATGTAATATGTACAATATTTTGACTGTGTAACCACCGGAGGGCGGAAGGAAGCCGCTCAACCGGTAATTGGATATTTTTTTGGTACGTTATCTTAAACTTGAAAGTGAGGGAGTGATCAATGAAGTACACCTTCCCCCTGGCGGCAGTCATTGCCCTGGTGTTGATTGCGTGGATTGGATCCAGCATACCTGGTATGCAGTACCTGTTTGGTATTGCCATACCGTATCTGGCCATCGGTCTGTTTGTTGGCGGGTTTTGTTATCGGGTGATTAAGTGGGCTCAGTCCCCTGTCCCCTTTAATATTCCCACCACCTGCGGACAAGGCAAGTCGTTATCCTGGATTAAACGGGATCGACTGGAAGCCCCGAACAACACTGCGGAAGTTGTCGCCCGGATGTTCTTGGAGATCGTTTTATTTCGTTCTCTGTGGCGAAACACAAAATCTGAGGCGCTTGACGGCCCCAAGCTCACCTATGAATCATCGAGGTGGCTGTGGCTGTTCAGCATAATTTTTCATTACAGTTTTCTGGTCATTGTCCTGCGCCACATGCGTATGTTCATGGAACCGGTGCCGTTTGTGATCAGTGCCATGGAATACATGGACGGCATCATGCAGATCGGGGCTCCGACCATGTATATGACCGATGCTGCCATAATTGGCGGGCTGCTGCTACTTTTCGGTCGCAGGCTGGTCAACCGGCAGGTGCGTTATATATCGCTTGCCAATGATTATTTCCCCCTGTTTCTCATCTTTGCCATTGCCGTTACCGGTATCTTGATGCGGTTTTTTCTCCGTACCGATATTGATGTCATGGCTATCAAGGAATTGGCCCTGGGCCTGGTTACCTTTCAGCCGACAATATCCGGTGATATAGGAGCGATCTTCTATATTCATCTCTTCCTGGTATCCTGTCTGCTGGCCTATTTTCCATATTCCAAACTGATGCATCTGGGCGGCGTTTTCTTAAGCCCTACCCGGAATATGGCAAATGACTCCAGGGCGAACAGGCATATCAACCCGTGGAATGACCCGAATATCAAGCCGCATTCATACTCAGGTTATGAGGATGAATTCCGTGCCGATATGATTGAGCAGGGTATCCCGGTGGAAAAAGGGTTGCCCAACAAGGCTGACGACTAACGGTTGATTTTCAACCTCAGCTCTAAGGATAAAAAACAATGGCAGTTGTAAATAAAGATAAGTTGGCAAGGAGTGTGGCCGAAGGTCCCTCGCTGATGACCGGCTCCATTCCTACGATTGAGTGGATGGATGTACCGGTGCATTTTAAACCGGGGAATTACGCCTACACGACCAAGCCTGACATACTGAAATATCTGGATAGCCAGCCGGGCATCAGTTTACCCAATGCCCGAGCCTGGAATCCGGAAGATGACGATTGGAAACTCCCGGAAGACTGGAAAGAGATAATAATTAATGGTCTCTCTGACCGACTGGATAAGTTTCGCTCCCTGAAGATTTTCATGGACTGCTGCGTTCGATGCGGTGCCTGTGCGGATAAATGTCACTTTTTCCTCGGAACCGGTGACCCTAAAAATATGCCGGTACTACGAGCCGAGCTGCTTCGTTCTGTGTATCGCCAGGAATTCACCCTGGCTGGTAAGATACTGGGCAAGATGGCAGGCGGTCGAGAGATGACCGTGGCCATATTAAAAGAATGGTTCATGTACGCCTACCAGTGTACTGAGTGTCGTCGCTGTTCGGTCTTCTGTCCCTACGGTATTGACACCGCTGAAATTACAATGATGATGCGCGAACTGCTGCATCTGGTGGGCTGCGGTATCAACTGGGCCATGGAGCCGGTAGCAAACTCCAATCGAACTGGTAATCACATGGGGCTTACCCCCCAGGCATTCAAGGGAAATGTAGATTTTCTCTGTGAAGACGTGGAAAACCTGACCGGCATCAAGGTGAACCCGACCTTTAACCGTAAGGGGGCGGAAGTTCTGTTTATCACCCCGTCGGCAGATGTCTTTGCTGAGCCGGGTCTGTTCACCTGCATGGGCTACCTGCTCCTCTTTGAGGCTATCGGCCTGGATTACACCTGGTCAACCTACGCCTCCGAGGGTGGTAACTTCGGTCTCTTC
>DAOVTM010000107.1 GCA_030633145.1 Desulfobulbaceae bacterium | reverse complement strand
TACGGCACCCAGTTTCCCTCTTTTCCGCAAACAGATAAGATGCTGGTCTGTGATATGTCCTCTGACATCTATTCCCGCCCTCTGGATGTGAATAAATTCGGCATCATCTTTGCCGGAGCCCAGAAAAATATGGGTCCAGCCGGGGTAACCCTGGTCATTATCAGAGATGACTTGCTTGACAGGGTGGCGGAAACGGTTCCCACTATGCTCAGGTATAAGACCCATGCTGACAAAGGCTCCATGTTCAACACTCCGCCTACCTTTGGCATTTACTGCATCGGAAGGGTGATGAACTGGCTCAAACAGCAAGGCGGGGTCAAGGGTATTGAGCAGTATAATAAACAGAAGGCTGCCCTGCTTTACGATGCCATTGACGGCAACGATTTTTACAGGGGACACGCAGAAAAACCATCCAGATCCCTGATGAACATTACCTTTAACCTGCCTACAGCAGAACTTGAGGCACAATTCATTGCCGAGGCCGCAGCCATTGGGCTGGATGGTCTCAAGGGACACCGTTCCATTGGCGGTTGTCGGGCATCCATCTATAACGCCTTTCCAAGAGAGGGGGTGGAAAAACTTGTAGCCTTTATGACGGAATTTGCTGACAAAAATAGCTGACCTTCTCACGCAGAGTGTACAGAGATCACAAGGGAAAAATGGCTGAGGAAAAAACCGACCTGAAAAATCTGACCCAGGACGAACTGGTGGAGTTTGTAGAATCCCTGGATCAACCTGCCTTCCGTGGCCGCCAGTTATTAGCCTGGATCTATAAAGCGGGGATTACCGATTTCGCACAAATGAGCGATCTTGCTAAGGAGTTCAGGCTGGTTTTGGCGGAACACGCCCGGATGAGTAGTTTTAATGGTCCTCTAATCGAGGTCTCCAGGGATGGTTCCGTCAAATTCGGTTTCAGTCTGGATGACGGGTATATGATTGAGTCGGTGCTGATACCGGAAGAGGATCGTTGCACCCTCTGTGTCTCCTCCCAGGTGGGTTGTGCCATGGGGTGCCACTTCTGCCTGACCGGGGATATGGGGTTTACCCGCAATCTGAACCGGGCAGAGATTATCAATCAGGTGTGTGCTGTCCGAGACTGGCTATTGGCAGAAAAAACAAGTGCAGAGAAGACAAGTGCAAAAAAAATCTCCAACATCGTCTTTATGGGTATGGGGGAACCTCTGGCAAACATGGACAATCTGCTGCCAGCCCTTGCTATCCTCACGGAACAGCGGGGGCTGAATATTTCCCCCAGGAGAATAACCGTTTCCACCTGCGGCCTGGTGCCGCAGATGCTGGAGCTGGGCAGCCAAACCAACAATATAAACCTTGCGGTTTCTCTCCATGCGGCAGATGATGCAACCCGTTCAAGGTTGATGCCGGTTAATCAACGCTATCCCATTACTGAATTACTGGATGCCTGCAGAAATTATCCACAAAAAAAACGACAGCGCATCATGTTTGAATACACTTTGCTTGCAGGTATTAATGATTCAGATGAGACTGCCCGCAAACTCGCAGAGCTGTTATCGGACATCCCCTGCAAAATTAACTTGTTATCTATGAACGAGGGAGGTGGTGAGAAAGAATTTCGCAGTCCGCCCCATGACCGGGTTTTACGATTTCAAAAGATACTCAGGGATGCAAATTATTCGGTCTTTATCCGCCAGAGCCGGGGTGCGGATATCTCGGCTGCCTGCGGCCAACTTGCATCATCCGCAGATTACGCAGATGACGCAGATAAAAAACAAGAGAAAAAAGATAAACAAAAAATGCATCCTTCATTTGCCATTTGACACTTTTTTCATCAAGCTGTTCGTGCCGGTGCGTAAAACGCACCCTACATCTTTGTAAAAACGGGACTTTGTAGTGTGCATTTTATGCACCAAAAGTGGTTGCAACCTCGAAAGTGTCAACTACTTTTGCATCAATATGAAGGATACCACAAAAAATGCTAAACAATACTCCGACATCAGGCTGAGAAAATATGACTGTCAGGAATAATCTGCGCTAATCTGCGTAATCTACGGATAAAAACAAAAAAAATCAGAATTCACGCACAACAACAATATCCCGTTCTTCCAGGGCAGTTCTATAGGCCCACTTATTAAGCTCAGCCCTGAACTTCTTCTCCAGGTTCACATCCTCAATCACCATCCAGGCACAGCTGACCATGCCGGTGGCAATATCTTGTTCCGGGGCATTTGCGACAAAGGTTACGCTGCCTTTCTCGTCAATAGTGTAAAAGTTATTATACGGAGCCAGGGAGGAAAAATCAGCCATGGCATCAATAAATTTCAGCTTGAGCTGAATCAGCGGATCAGTCTTTATCTTTTTAGCAGCAATGCGGATATATATGTGCAAAAATTCGTTAAGGGCACTGTTGAGATCTGAAAAATACTCCCTATTGCCAACCGCATCTTTCCCGCCAGGACTGGTACTCTTAGCCGGTGTACTCTTATCATCACCCTCTTTTTGAGATGTAACACTGCTCTCTGGAACCTCTATCCGTGCAGGATCAGTGGTAAAATGACCAACCGCATAGGTGGCAATGTGATCATGGAGCATACCGAGCAGGTTGTTATAATCCTCATGGGACGGACTCAGTCCTCCCCTGCCCCAGTGATAGGAACCGCCCCTGCGTTCCCCCTGGTGAAAAAAGAGGATCGCACAGTCGTTTCGTCCCTGCAAGTCTATATCAATGAAACCAGAAAACTGTTTCTGGCTGAGACGAAAGACGAGATCAGGGAGGGTAATATCGGAAGATTTCAGTCTTCCTTTGGCCCGCTTGAAAGAGGGCATCTGCGCCCAGAAAAAGATGGCATTAGCATCCAGGTAATAGACCCTGACTTGAAAACTATTCATTGCCAGAGCCTCCATTACAGGCTCAAGACTCTGGGTTGTCTCTGCCTGTTTTCCTGACTGCTGAATGACGGCCTGGATAATTTCGTCTTCGTCAAAATAAATCAGCAGTTCCTTATGAACAGCCTGGCAGTAAATACACCCAGAGCCAATATCACCCTGGAGGTGTTCTATAAACTTGTCGATCTGGAGATAGTAGTTGTTCAAGCCGTCAATAAACGGCTTTTCCTGTGGTAGAAGCATTTTGAGTGTGAGGGTTGAGGGTTGAGTTGTGAGTGTTGAGTCAGTTCAGCGTACGCATGACATCATAATCGGCATCAGAGGCCGACTTGAAAGCTGACAGCCCCATGGCCTTGAGAACATTTCCCTCTGCAGGCAGTTTGAGCAGCGACTCCCTGATATCCTTTTTCTGTCCTTCAGGCATATTCTTGTCCACGGAAAGAGCCCAATTGGGAAGCCAGGCCGTATCTGCAATGGTCGTAATCGAGCCGGGCATAATATACTCATCAGCTTTATGGAGTGCGGATTCACGAATAAAACCGGCATCAACATCAGCGATACTCACGGAAAGAATAACATTCTCCTGCCGATTATCTGCTGCTACACTGAGGGTACAGTCGCTGTTTACATCTATGTCGTTTTCCTTGAGGGTCAATTTTTGCGAAAGAAAACCACCTGCCGATGCAGATGAAACGATCATGATTTCTTTACCTTTGAGATCTGCCAAGGTTTTAATCCCTGAACCGGATCGGGTAATAATAATGCCCCGGAACCTATCTCCTCCCTTGCCCTTGACAGCCGTGACCAGTACCTCATGTTTGCTGGAGACATGGACATATACCAGTGGATTTTGATAGCCAATAACGATATTACCCTGCAAAACCTCTGTCTCGTAACTGGCAAAATTTTCCGTTAAAATCGGCACGATGCTGTTTCCAGTCTCCATAGAAAGGTAATCGGCCAGGGGCGTTATCATTGCGGTCAGCTTGTCTGGAAAATACCTGGGAAGCATGGAGAGTTTATACTCTGCTGCATGGAGAGAAGAGCCAATGCTGAGCAGAAATAGAAGCAGAATAGTGGTGAATTTCATCTTCATGCTCTATAATCCACTTTTTCCAGCGGGAATCTTAGGATATTCAGCAGCCGCATGAGGAGCAAGACCAGCAGCCTTACGCACTGTATCGTACTCCTGGTCGTTTGTCGCACGGAAGGAGGTGATATGGAGTGCCTTAAAGACCGGATCATCTTTCTGGAGTTTCCTGACTGCCTGAATAATTTTTTCCCTGTCCGCTGCCACCATCACACGACTGATGGACAGGGCCCAGTTGGGCAGCCAGGCCGTTTCTGCCAGTACCCGGATTGCTCCAGGTGGCACAAACGCATCAACCTTATTCAGAGCGGCATCCCGCAGAAAACCGGCATCTGCATCACCAATATAGACGGAAAAGACAATATTTTCATGCTTGTTATCAGGGGAAACCTCCAGGGTGCAGTCTTTGGCAACATCAATACCATGCTCCTGCATGGACAGCTTTTGTGAAAGGTAGCCTCCCGCTGCGGTATAGCTGACAATGGCAATCTTTTTATCCATTAAATCATCCAGGGTACGCAGGGGGCTGTCAGATTTAGTGATAATAATCCCACGAAACCTGTCACCGTCTTTTCCCTTCAGGGCCATGGCAACGGCTTCATGGTATTCTGAGGCAAGTACATAAATATAGGGGTTTTGAAAGCCAATATCAATGGTACTGTTTTCAAGTTTTTTTGAATACTGGTCAAAGGAAGCGGTCAGGGTGGTAGTAATGTTCAAACCGGTTTCTTTGCGCAGGTATTCGGCCAGAGGTGAGATTCGCTTATTAATCTCTTCAGTGGAATACATGGGCAGCATGGAGATCGTGTAAGTGGCCGCATTAACATGCTGCGCTGTTTGCAGTACAAAGAAGGTTGCTGCCAGAACCAGTGGGAGAAATCGTGCCATGTATCTATCCTGTAGTTATAGGAAAATTCTATTTTTTAATTCAGGTTGATTTCTTTTTGAATGCGCTCAGAGCCATATTGACCGAATAACGCATCCGTTCAAAGGCCACTGCAAGTTCACGCATCTCCCTCGGGCCGCTGGGAGTAACAATAAGTTCCATTTCACCGAGGCTGATCCTGTTGGCAACATTGGTTAACTCCCGCATGGGTCTGGCAATGGTTTTACTGAGGAGGAAAAAGGCAATACAACCGGTAAGAAAGACCACACCGGCAACACTCAGAGCCAGGGGTGAAAACAGCGCATTGCGTATCTCCTGGTCAACCTCAGATATATAGATCCCCACATGCACCTCACCGCCAGTATCAGGAGTGGCTACCACCTGGTCATAAATGGTCTGACCGCCAACCATAATTCGAGAACTGGCCAAGTCAACGCCCGCAGCAAGTGAATTTTGTTTGACAATATCCACCGGAAATCCCTCTTCATCGATCCGCTGCTTGAAGTTGTCGTCAAACCGATCCCGATCACTGAAAAAACCGGCCACCACTATACCCTTCTTATTAATGACCGAGGCGTATGCAACCCCGGGCAGTTTCGCTATTCGCTGAGCCTCCTTGTTTACCTGGAGATAGTTTTTCAGCAGCAACGGTTTTTTAATAGCTCCGCTCAATGAGAGGGTGATAGCCTTAGTACGCAAGCCGATCTGCCTGTTGATAATATCGGGTACATTGGTAAAGTAAAGGTAGGCAAAGGCACCGGTAATGGTGACAAACCCGATAATCATGGTGAACAACAGATAGAAACTGATGGAGAGACCTTTGCCGTGTACGGTTTTTCTTTTTTTCTTTTTCTTCTTTTTCAAAGGGGCGGACGTTTTCTCTTTTTCCGAATCAGGATCGTCCTGCTCAGCTGCTTCCTGATCATTTTCAACCTGATCAGTTTCTTCCTGTTCGCCCTCTGCCCCGGCATCCGTTGCATCCGTTGCTTCCGATGAATCCTGCGATTCCATCCCGCTCTCGCTTGTTTCTTCTTCCAGAGAGGTTTCTTCAGGCACGGACTCTTCTATCACAGGTTTTTCAACTATGATGATGTGACCACAGGATCGGCAAGAAAACTTTGCCTTCTTTCCCTTTATCCGGGTTTCATCTATATTGTATTTTTTGGCGCAATCTTCACAGATAACCAGCATTTATTTCTCCTCGCATACCCTGCGACCCGGGCAATGATCTTGCCTTTACTCAACCAATGCGTTGCCTGCTGAACACAGGAACACTCTCAACTAATTTAATTATATATGCTGATCAAGCTATGGTCAATATAACTTTACTCATACTTCATCATCTTCGTCCGACATTGCGGAACGGGGCAGGAGATCAAGGTCAATTTTAGCGGCCTCTTCAATGCCTCGCCCGAGTGCTTTGCTGTTCATCTTCTCGGTTCCTTTGGGCACCCGTGCCAGCAACGCCTTTTCAAGATTGTCAAGATTCACCTGCCCGGACAGATACCCTATTGCCCCCAGAGCGACCATATTGGCAACCAGTTCCCGCCCGATCTCCTCTTTGGCAATGGCGGTAAAGGGAATGGAAATGATGCGGCTTGTGGGATGCTGTTCCACCAGGTCACTGTCAACTACCAGTAAGCCATTGGATTTCAGATCAAAGAAATAGGCATCACAGGCTGCCTGGTTCATGGCCAGCAGCATATCCAGTTCAATGGCCTTGGGATAATCAATGGGCTGGGAACTGATGACCACTTCTGCCTTAGATTTTCCACCTCTGGCCTCTGGCCCGTAGCTCTGGGTCTGGCAGACCTGATGACCGTCATATACACCAGCTGCTTCGGCAAAGACCACAGCCGCAGTTATCAGCCCCTGTCCACCGGAACCGCTGAAACGTATCTCGTACCGATCCGGGGTTTCCAGCTGCTCTGTTTTCATGCTCGCTGTGTTCATGCCTTCTCCTTCAGTTTGGCTGCCCGTTCCTGAACCTTACGGTACTCTTCCGTGGAAATTGGCATATCCCGATCTTCAAGAATACCAATGGTAATTTTCCCCTCCCGTTCTTCCGGGGTCATCTTCTTTGCCTTGGCAACCGTGATGGCTTGGTCTTTATAGGATTTTATCATATCAACCGCATTGCCCAGTTTATTGCGTTTTCCGTATTGAACGTGACAGTTGGAAATAACTTCCACCACCGCAAATCCCCGTTTCAACATCGCCTTTTCAAGCAGTTTATCCAGGAGATCCGCATGATAGACCGTTGCCCTGGCTACAAAGGAGGCTCCAGCCGTGACTGCAAGCTCTGAAATGGAAAAGGCGTGTTCAATATGACCATAAACAGAGGTGGTAGATTGGGAACCAAAGGGGGTTGTAGGGGAGTACTGGCCCCCTGTCATACCATAGATGGAGTTGTTAATAATTATGGCGGTAAGGTTGAGGTTACGCCGGGCAGCATGGATAAAATGATTACCGCCAATGGCAGTGGCATCTCCATCACCCATAATCGCCACTACGTTCAGTGCCGGGTTGGCCAGTTTGACCCCGGTGGCAAAGGTCAATGCCCTGCCATGGGTGGTGTGCAGGGTATTGAAATCCAGATAGGTGGGCATCCTGCCGGAACAGCCGATTCCGGAGGCAAGTACCATCTCGTCTTTGCTGACATCAAGGCGTTTGATTGCTCGTAACAATGCCCCCATAACGATCCCGTTACCACAACCGGGACACCAGACATGGGGAAATGTTTTGTTATGACGCAGATACTCGTGGCGCAGGGCCTGGGCGGGAATTGTCATCGTATAATTTCCAGATTAGAGATTTTTGAGTATTGAGTTCAGGAATTTCGATTATCAGGCCGGAGGAATCATCTTGTTAATTCGATGATAAAGTTCCCATGAGGTGATAAATTTACCATCAATCCTGTTATGTTTGACCACCGTGCATCTCCCCTGATTCACCCGCTGTACCTCCCTGCTGATCTGACCGGAGTTCATCTCCGGCACCAGCACTGCCTTGCACTGTTTTAACAACGGAGTAATTGTTCTCCTGGGAAAGGGAAACAGGGTGATAAGCTGCAGCAGTCCGACCTTGACACCGTTTTTCCGGGCATCCTGAACTGCGCGCAGTGCTGAACGGGCAACAGAACCATAGGCTATGACAAACAGTTCGGCATCATCCATATAATAGCTGTTGGTCATCTGGATTTCGGAAAAACCATGGGTGATTTTCCTGGACAGTCGTTTATGAAACTTTTCAACTTCCTGGGGGTTCTGGGTAGGGTAGCCCATTTCATCATGGATAAGACCTGTTACATGGTGGCGGTAGCCATCCCCAAACGAGGCCATGGGCGACACCCCACGGGCATCTCCCTCGTATGGTTTATACCAGTCCGGGGGTACACTGGGACGAATTCTGTTCAATACTTTGACCTCTTTTGCATCCGGCAGTTGCACAGCTTCGCGGGTGTGGGCCACTACCTCATCGGAAAGGATAATAACCGGAACCCGGTATTTCTCCGCTATATTAAATGCCTTGACCGTAATGGTAAAGGAGTCCATCACCGTTGAGACCGCCAGCACCACAATGGGATGATCACCATGGGTTCCCCAGCGCGCCATCTGGACATCACCCTGGGCCGGGCTGGTGGGAAGACCAGTGGAAGGGCCGCCGCGCATTACATTGACAATCACGCAGGGTACCTCTGCGACACAGGCATAGCCGAGATTTTCTTGAATCAGGGAAAACCCGGGGCCGGAGGTGGCAGTCATGGCCTTGGTACCTGCCAGTGAGGCTCCGACTATTGCTCCCATACCTGCAATTTCATCCTCCATCTGGATGAAAGTGCCTCCAACAGCAGGCAGCTCAACAGAGAGCATTTCAGCGATTTCCGAGGCCGGGGTTATGGGGTAGCCGGCAAAAAAACGACATCCGGCAACCAGAGCACCGTGGACAATGGCCTCGTTGCCCTGCAAAAGGAGTGGCTTTTTGTTCTGTTCAGACATCGTTTTCTCTCCTTTTTAAATTCCGAGGGGAAACCGTTATCGCAAAATCCGGGCAATGAATCTCACAAAAACGGCAACCAAAGCATTTATCCTGATCCTCCTGCCGGATGATCTCTGGATGACCTGTCTTGCCAGCCTTAATAATTCCCTTGGGGCAAAAGGCCATACAGATGCCGCAGGCCTTGCACCAGGCATGATAAAAAGAAACATCAAAGAGTTCCTTTTTTTGCGTAGATTTTTTTCCGGTTTGCTTTGCACCGGTTTGATTTTTTTTGCTCTTGTTTTCAGCCATGCTGTTCTCCGAAAAACGGTGATTGACTGGTGGCAGGACTATACCTGCACCCGGTTGTTGCTTCTTGTTGCTTCTATTATATGGACTTGCAGATATCCTTTATTTCTAACAGTAAAAATTTTATCATCTGATCATTAGTCTGCTATTCCAAGGGTGAGTTGCTTCGACAACAACTACAACCCAAGAGTAACAGATGAGTGAATTTCGTAAATTATCACAAACAGTGTGCCATTGCCAGTATCATATTGTGTGGTGTCCAAAATATCGGTCTCGCAATATTCTTATTGTCAGCTTGAAACAAACTTTTCAAATACTGAAGTTCCTTGACAGGTAAATTAACTGTATATAACTGAAATAAGAAATAATATCTCCAGTTACAAGGCACAGGTTGCCGGGCAATGCCCACCAACTCAAAGAGCCTGTCATGGGAATTATCATTTTGTAAAATTTATTTTAAAAAAAATCGTCTGCTATGGTTGCCAAAGTAAAAATAGGTGCGCTTAAAAAAGATTCTGTCCTTCCTGTAAACTTTATGGCAAAAAATACTGCATGGAAATCCATGTTGTCAAGGATTATATTAAATAATAGGTAATTACACAACCACTACTAAAGATGTGCGGGTTAAGCTGCCACGCACCGCCTGGACGGCGGTATGGGATTGAGTGTCACTCTTTTTGATAGCCAGGGACAACAGATTAAGGGACTGGGATAAAAATAATTGTCCCAGTTCTTCATAATACTTTCGTTAGCACTACTGCGACACATAACTTCATAAACAAAGCGTTATAATTCTAATATCTTCTCTTGCGTGCCTTACTGCGCCAGGTATATAGGGTATCTTTGGGAATCCCGGTTTCCTGTACCAGCTCGGGGACTCCGACATTATTGGGTGGCAACATTCGGGCGGTGATGCTTTCTTTTAGTTCTTTCGGATATTGATACATTTGTTGTTACCTCATCAGACATTGGTGGTAAGAGTTTGGTGTCCCGCCCGCACCATAATACGCCCCCCAGACTCACACACAACTTTTTAAGTAGAGGCGACAACTATCCTGACACAGGGGGTTACCTCTGGTTAAAAAATTGCTTGAGGTTATTTTACCATTACGATCCATAACACGGAAAGGAGCTGTGGAAATCATAAAATATACTATAAAACGCAATAATATTGCACATCAAAGTCATAGGAAAAAACAGGTCGCTTTAGCTATGAAACTAGGTGTTCAAGTGTCGCTGTAGTGTTA
>DAOVTM010000045.1 GCA_030633145.1 Desulfobulbaceae bacterium | reverse complement strand
CTTGGCGACCTGCCTATATCAGAAATTGAAATCGACTTCAAGTCTCGTGATGATATTCCAGCAGTATTACTTGGACTCCAACATGTTCATGCTAATCAAACAATCCGTGAAAATATTTTCTATTCTCGAGGATCATTGTACAACTAAAATTTCTCAGTCAACAGGAAATTGGTGGTGTCTCGCAAAGTATGCTAATTTTTTTCTGAATAATTTAAAGAATATACGTCATTTTGGTGATTTTTGATTATGAATAATTGAGCAAGATTTTCCGGCTATTCGACCAAATAAGCACAAAATACGGTATTTCTCCCTCAGAAAAGTTAGCAAGTAAATTCCAAAAAAATGGCGTTTTGTTTTATTTTACAAACAGTTACGTCAGCATACTTTTTGAATCACCACCTATTATTTATGTTGGCGAGATCAGCGACAATATACTGACACATCGACAAACCATACTTTCTGCCACCAGGCAGACAAACAGAGAGGTGAATATGTATTACCGAAACATGAGTTTAGGTGTCAAAATCGGACTGGGATTTGGGCTGGTGAGTATTTTATTTCTCGTGTCAATTTACCAGTATCAGCGTGTATTAACGCAGACAACCAATGGCTTCACAGATATGTTGAATACCAATCAGGTTGTAAAAAATCTAACACTTGATATTGGCATGAACATGCTCCAGGCCAGACGATCAGAAAAGGATTTCCTGCTCAGGCATGACATGAAGTATGTAAACAGCCACCATAAATACGTTGAAATCATAGAGAAAAACTTAGAGCAACTCATTAGTATGAAAGAGGACGGTGGTCACAGCGAACACCTTAAAGACTTTAATGCCATGAAGGCCGACACTCTTAAATACTATGATGCCTTCAGGGCTGTAACCGTAGCCTGGGAACGCAAGGGGCTGGATGAAAAATCCGGTCTTCGGGGTATAGCCAGAAAAGCTGCTCACGATACCGAGATTTTGGTCAATGAATTTGATGTTGAAGAAATTATGATTTCTTTGCTGCAAATCCGGCGACAAGAAAAAAACTTTTTCCTTTTCCATGACCCCAAGTATGTGCCAATGGTTGAGGAACTGGTGGAAGAGTTCAAACAGCTGACAAGTCAAACAGAACTTAATGATGCGGTTAAACAAATGCTGACCGACAAGATCAGCGCCTATGCGTTATCCTTTGCCAGCGAGGCACAGCAACAAAGTGGTGATACTCAAGGACTTGGTGCCATTTCAGGCAAAGACCACCGTCAAGTTGCCAATGAGCTCGAAAATTTTTTCAACAACCACCATATTCGCAACTTTAAACAGGACTATCTTAGTCTGCGTCGCCATGAAAAAGATTACCTTCTCAGGGGCGATAGCAAATATATCGATCGGGCAGAGACTGTTTTAAATGATCTTTTTAAAAGCACAGAACATTCCAAAATTTCATCTGAAGACAAACAGAGAATTATGGGACATCTTACCGCTTACCAGGCTGCCTTGAAAGACCTTGCCAGAGTAGATAAGGAAATCAAAGAACTCGTCGCCGGAATGCGAACTGCAATACACAAGATTGAACCGGTTGTGGAAGAGCAGGTCGCTCAGGAAACCGAGAAAATGGAACTTACAAAGAAGGCGATTGTCAGCGCTGCTAACAAAGACTCCCGCATTGTCCAAATCCTCAGCATTGGCATTGTTGCAGTCGGCATCCTGTTTATAATTTTCTTTGTTCTCAGTATCACTCGACCGATGCGAAAGGCCATGGATTTGATTGGCAGTATAGCTAATGGTGATCTGACAACTATTATTGAGACCAAGGGCAATCATGAACTGCAGGTGGTTAAAAATATGACTGACAGACTCACATCCATTGTTCAGGATGTCAAAATAGCATGTGAAAACATAGCTACCGGCAGTGAGCAACTTTCCCAGGGAGCCAGTGAACAGGCAGCAGCAGCTGAGCAGGCATCTTCCAGCGTGGAAGAGATGGCCACCAATATCAGCCAAAACGCCGACAATTCACGGCAGACGGAAAAAATTGCCATCAAGGTAGCTGAGGATGCTCAGGAAGGAGGAACTGCTGTGGCTCAGACTCTTTCAGCGATGAAGGATATTGCTAAAAAAATACAGATTATCGAAGAAATTGCCAGACAGACAGACCTGCTGGCTCTAAATGCGGCCATTGAAGCGGCTCGCGCCGGAGAACACGGTCGAGGATTTGCCGTAGTCGCTGCCGAGGTCAGAAAATTATCTGAACGGAGCCAGGTTGCAGCCGCCGAGATTAGCATCCTCTCCTCATCAAGTGTTGAAGTTGCAGAAAAATCAGGGACATTGATTGAAAGAATCGTCCCGGATATCCAGCGTACCGCTGACCTGGTACAGGAAATCAATGCTGCCAGCAATGAACAAAGTACGGGTGCTAACCAGATAAACAACGCTATCCAGCAACTTGACGAAGTTATACAGGAAAACGCTGCCAATGCCGAAGAATTGACATCCACGGCGCAGAATCTCCAGCTCTCCATGGAATTCTTTACCGTTGAGAAAGGAGATGCCAAAAAAGAATACCAGAACCGGCTGAGCAGTCAAAACAATGATGTGGCTCCGGAGAACACAGAAACCAATAGTCAGTCCGACAGTAGCCAAAACAGGGGAGTAGGCCAGAGGGGATTCAACATCAATATGAAGCAGGCTATCCCTGGAGATGATAATAACGAGTTTGAACGTTTTTAATCACATTATCAAATAGAAAAAGGCAGTAGGAGTATCCTCCTGCTGCCTTCATCTGTCAATGCATCAAGCCTGTCACTGACACCATTCCTATTTTTTTTCGCTTATGATTTTCTTGTACATGCTGTTTTGTTTGATTTCCTGAAAGACTTGCTGATACTTCCGGGCTGCCGCATCATGCTTTTGGAAGAAATAGGAAAAATAGTCGTTTGTGTTAAGCACCGGTGCTAGTATTTTCAGCTCTTTATATTCCGGCTTTGCCAGGGTTGAGGAGATTAAAAGAGGGGTGGTTAAAAAGATATCCGCCCGCTTGTGTTTGGTCATCTTCAAACGCTGTTCAATATCGGTTAACGGGTTTGCAGATAATCCTGCTTCTTTCAATTTCTTTGCAATAATTCTACTTCCACGAATATAGGTCAGTTTATACCCCTATGCTCTTCCAGCCATTGATTTGAATATCACCTTGCAAGGCAACAGCAACTATGGATAGAGTGAGTACAGTTTCCGCAGGGAGAATGGAACTATTCAGTTAAAATAATCAAGGCGAAGCTGAAGCTTTTCATTGTTTAGCTCTTAAGGTGAACAAGTACCGTTATTGATAATAATTTCCTGTATTTATATTCCTATATAAGTATCATTATAGCCTGTCAACAAGATTTTATTCAATCTGGCTCCCAAGCTCCAGCTTGGGAGCCTGTTTTTAGAAGCTCCAGCTTCTCGTAATAGCCGGGAAGATGGAGCTTCCGAGGCATTGTCCCCAAGCTGGAGCTCGGAGTCTTTGCTTACCTGGACGTTCGACGTTCGATGTTCGATGTTCATTTTTTTTATTATCTCACGTTTTTGTATTGCACCCGCTCCTAAGGTTAACAAGTACCGTTATTGATAATAACTTCCTGTAGTTATATTCCTATATAAGTATCATTCTATCCTGTCAACAGGATTTTATTTTAATTTTTTTTTACCTTTATTTTAATCTTGATATATAATTTAATATATAAACTGTCTTAAGCCTGTCATACCTGTCGTTCAACCACGTTTTTCGGAGGTAATCAAATGCGCTTTGCTCAAATGAAATTAAAGTTCAAAATTCTGCTCGGTAACAGTGTCACTCTATGTATGCTCCTGCTGCTCGGCATCCTTTTTTTCTTCACTATGCAAACAATCCTCAGCACTGATAAACGGGTCGAGTTTACCCATGAGGTGATTGCTGATGGAGAGGGGATCATTGTAGCTGCCGTGGATATGGAAACCGGTATGCGCGGTTTCCTGCTTGCCGGGAAACAAAGCTTTCTTGAACCCTATGAAAACGGCTCTGTCGCTGCCTTTGCAAATATCAACGCACTCAAGGAAACTGTCAAGCAGACCCCTGGCCAAGTGGAACTACTCGACAAGGCGGAAAAAGTTCTCAGGGAGTGGCAGACTGCAGTCGCGGAACCAGCCATCTCCCTGCGTCGGCAAATTGGCGATGCGGAAACCATGAACGACATTGCCGCCCTTGTCGGTCAGAGAAAGGGGAAAGAATACTTTGACCGGATGCGTATCATCCTCGACCAGTTTATCAGCCATGAACAGGCTGCAAAAGAGACACTGTTTAAACAGGGAAGAGGTTCCAACGATCCTGAGCAGATGCGTAAAACTTCTAAACAAGTTCAGCAACGTCAGGCAACTATTGAAGAGGCAACGCAACTGCTTATAACGGCCTTAGATCAAGAAACCGGCTTGAGCGGTTTTCTCCTCGCTGGTAAGGAAGACTTCCTTCAGCCCTATAGCGACGGTCTGGCCCTGTATCACAAAATCCTTGCAGGTCTTGAAGAAAAAGTCACGGCCAGCCCGGAGCAGGTCAAGCTGCTAAAAGAGCTGGACAAAGTACACAATGAGTGGACGGAAAAAGTCTGCTCCCCAGCCATTGAGTTACGACGTAAAATCGGTAACGCAAAGACCATGGATGACATGGCCGATCTCATTGGTGAAGAAAAAGGCAAAAATTATTTTGAGAACTTCCGCCGGATCATGGCGGAATTTATGACCGAGGTGAAAAACCTGATGGATCAGCGCGTGCAGAAGAGCGCACAGACAATCATCATGGCCAAGCGCGTTATTATCGCCTGCATAGTTGCTGCCTTGCTCCTCACCCTTACCATCACTTTTTTTGTCTCTCGAAACATCCTGCGGGCGATTGGCGGTGAACCGGCTGATATTGCTGAACTTACCAAAACAATATCCAGAGGGAATCTCGATGTTGGCTTAAAAAGGGAAGGCCAGACCGGTATTGTTGCGGCCATGCTTGACATGGTACACCAGTTAAAGGGAATCCTTGCCAAGGTTGGAAACAGTTCCGAAATCGTTGCTTCAGGGAGTAGGGAACTGTCTGTCAGCTCGCAGGCCATTTCCGAAGGTGCCAATGAGCAGGCCGCCTCGGTGGAGCAGCTCTCCGCCTCCATGGAAGAGATGTCCGCAACCATCAAACAGAGTGCTGATAACGCACATCAAACCGCCTCTATTGCTGCTCAGATGGCCAGCGATGCAGAGCAGGGTGGTGTTGCTGTGGGTAATACAGTCGAGGCCATGAAGTCCATTGTCGAGATGATCACCATTATTGAAGAGGTTGCGAGACAGACCGACCTGCTGGCATTGAATGCGGCCATAGAGGCTGCCAGAGCTGGAGAACATGGCAAGGGCTTTGCCGTGGTAGCTGCTGAGGTACGCAAGCTGGCCGAACGCAGCCGCAAGTCTGCCGGGGAGATCAAAATTGTCGCCGATGGCAGTCTGAAAACCGCAGTCAATGCCGGAGAACTGATTGAGGCCATAGTGCCACAGGTGCGAAAAGTTGCTGACTTGGTGGAAGAAATTAACGCCTCAAGTACGGAACAGGTCGGCAGCATTGATGAAAACAGCAGAGCGGTTGACCAACTCGATCAAATCGTGCAGCAGAATACGGCCTCAGCCGAGGAGATGTCAGCAACGAGCGAGAATCTGGCTGAGCAGGCTGCCTCCCTCCTCGATGTTATGTCTTTTTTTACCTACGAGAGGATGGATGATGCAACTGTGGACAGCACTGGTGTCCAGGATACAAGAGCTGGGACAATTCCGAATCATCCCGCCCCGAAAAGGAAAAGTAAGTCAAAAGAAGACCCGTCGTTATCCACTGACGGACAGTCAGGTCAAACCGGTTTCAACCTTGAAATGCAGCAATCTGGCATTGGTGGTAAGAGTCCTTCCCGTGAACGTATTGCCGATGACGAATTTGAAAGATTTTGAACGGATCTGTTTTTTTACTGCTTTCAATATCCGTACAGCCTGCTCAAAAGATAAGCGTGCTGTAACGGGATCGGAAGTATTGCGCATCGCAATGCCTATGTGAGATTTTTGGAGAAAAAATGAAGAAAAGAAAACAATCCCTGCTCTGGAAAATAAGCCTGTCAACCATTCTTACCACCACCTTGACCCTCTCAATCTTTGGAGCCTATCAATACTCAAGGATCGCAGACCGTCTTGGCACGGCACTGGAAAACGATTTGCATCTTTCCGCAGAGCGTTTACAGGAAGTTCTTTCAATCGCTCTGTATGCCTATGATATTCCTGCAGCCCAAAAGGCAATTCTTGCGGAATTCAAGAATAAGTCTATTGCTGGAGTTTTTATCTTAGACAGCAGCCAGGATGTCAATATCGGCTTCTCGCTTGATGAGTCCGGTCAACAAGCAGAGGAAAACTCAACTCTGCTCCCTGAAGAAGGCTATCTTGTTGATAAAAATATAATTCAAAATCAAGAAATTGAGCTTGGTCAACTGATCGTTTACGCCACCTATGAACATCTTCAACAGGAATTACGCTCCTCTCTGATTGTAATCAGTGTTCAGGTTATTCTGATGGATATTCTTATCTTTATCCTCCTGACCGCTGTTATTAAGAGGGTTCTGATCAAACCGCTTGACGAGGCTGCCCTTTTCGTGGAAAAAATCGCTGGCGGTGATCTTACCGAGACTGCACCGGTTCATAACATGGATGAGGTAGGCAATCTGTTGACCTCACTGAACCGGATGATCATCAGGCTGCGTGACATTCTTGACAATGTCAAGGATGGTGCCGACAATGTTGCTTCTGGAAGTCTGCAAATCTTTTCAGATGCGGATGATATTTCAAAAAGAGCCAACTCGCAGGCAGCATCGGCTGAGGAGGCATCAACATCCATGGAGGAAATGGCTTCTACGATCTCACAAAACGCAAACAATTCCATGGAGACAACAGGGATTGCAATTCAGTCTGCCCAGGAGGCGCAGAGGAGTGCTGAATCGGTCAACGAAACAGTGGCTGCCATGAAGATGATCGCTGAAAAAGTGAATATCATTGAAGAGATTGTCCGACAGACTGATCTGCTGGCCTTAAATGCGTCCATAGAAGCGGCACGAGCCGGTGAACACGGCAGAGGATTTGCCGTTGTCGCGACCGAGGTGCGTAAACTGGCCGAACGAAGCCAGACAGCGGCCGGCGAGATTGGAAAGTTGACCCATTCAAGCGTAAAGATCGCAGAAAAAACAAGAACAATGCTGAATACCCTGACTCCAAATATTCAAAAAACATCGGAATTGATTGAGGAAATCAGCGTGGCAAGCAGGGAGCAGGAGGAAGGCGCAAACCAGGTTAATCTGGCTCTGCAACAGCTTGACGATGTTATTCAGCGTAACGTGGTGACTTGCGACAATCTGGCCTCTTCATCCGAGGAGCTGTCAGGCCAGGCCGAACAACTTCGCCTTGCCGTGAGTTACTTCAAGACTGGCAGGGATGCGGCAGAGGCAGACCCGGAACAGGTAGCTGAGAACACAGAGTCTTAATTTCCCCTCTGCCATAGTTCGCTTTTATTGTTCGCTTTTATTGTTCGCTCTGATTCTCTTGTGAGAGATAATCAATCTTTGATTATTGCCAATAATTTTCCAGCTCTTGACAAACATCAATCAACCATGTACTTTCACAAATTCTGCTCGTCTTTTACCCACTTATCTCGTAGCCATATTATCACATTTTCCATGCCGCATTCCATTTAATACGCAGCAGGAAAAAATTCACATTCAGGAGGAAATTGCGTGACAAAGCAAAAAATTGAAATTGGTATTATTGGTGGTCCTTTTGATAAAATAACCACTATCCTTGAAGAGTTTGAGCCAGGGAATCAAGATTTTATCTATTCCTATGAGATGATGGGAGTAAAGGAAAGACAGGTGCAGAATGTTGACACCTATCGGGAAGTTAAGGTTAAGGTTCCTGCCCGTCTCCATCCCAGCGTTCTGGACATGAACCGTTTCAACCTCAATCGTCCCGGCGGAGGTGGTCTGGGTTTTGCAGTAGAGATTTTTTTCCACGCCACAGTCAAGGCAATTAAAGAGCCGGAAATTCGCGTAAGCGGTGAACGTCAGCTTATTACCGAACATTTTGGTCACGCCTTTAAACAACTGCTGGGTTTTTCCGGTGGTTTTGAAATAGAGTTGATGGATCATAAACGTCGCCATGTGGGTCTGGGTTCCTCCATTGGTTCCATGTGCGCTGTTATCCTTGGCATGAACGAGGTGCTTGGCCGCCCCTTCCATGGCTGGGAACTGCGGAGGATTATGGGGTTTCTCGCCTGTGAGGAAAGCCCCATGGGATCTGAATATCTGCTGCCTGCCTTTGAAACCGGTATAGGTGCCATGGCCGGGGTAAATGGCGGCTGGATTGTTGCCAGTGATGATCTCACCATGGTCTATCGGGTTCCGCTGCCAGATACCAAGGCGATTATTTTTATTCCTGATGTTGAGAGTCTGGAGGATGAATATACTGGCAAGGAAACATCGGCTGAGTCTGAGGCGGAACTGTTGCTGCGGCGGGCACGGTTTCTCGACTCCATGCAGGCTGGTGCCAAGGCGGAGCTGGTTCTGCTGGATATGATTCCGGCTATGATCCGGGGTGATATGACAAAAATAGGTGATGCCCTTTTTGATATCTCCTACCTTGGTTCCAAGCGAGCCGAGTGCGAGCAGCATGGAGCGTTCGGCACCCCGATTTACAGCTATATAAATACCTTCCGTGGTATTGGCGCAGAGATCGCTGGTATGAGTTCGGTTGGCCCGACCATCTTTGCCCTGACCAAGAGTCAGGAAACGTATGATAAAATCATGTCGTATCTCAAGGATCAGGGAGTAGCAGACAGCAGAATTATCGAGACGGTTGTTGATAATATGGGCGGCACCATCACTGAAAACGGGGTTGAAAAATCCTTTATGAATGACAACTGGCTCAAGGGATAAATGATAGAGCAGGAACGGGGTGCGGTACAAATGAAAACAAAAGTGAAAACAAAAATCTGCGGCACAACCACCATTGAAGATGCCCGGTTGGCAGCAGAGCATGGTGCTGATTATTTCGGTGTTGTGGTTGAGGTAGATTTTTCTCCCCGTTCGTTGACTGTTGAGCAGGCAGTACCGCTGTTTGTAGATCCGCCAATTGATGCGGTTGCTTTGGTTTTTGAGATGAAACCGGAGCGACTGCACCAGTTGATTGCCGCTCTTGATCCCTTTGCGGTTCAGTTTCTACATCTTGAAGATATATCGCTTATTCGCACGTTAAAAAAACAATATCCTGCTATGCAGCTCTGGCAATCCATTCATCTGCCTGAGGCTGGTAAGGAGGTTGTTTTTAACGTCTTTCAGAAGACCGTACGAAAGTATGTTGATGCTGGAATTGACGTTTTGATTTTTGATACTGTTGCAGTGATGGGCGGGATCAAAAAATTTGGAGGTACCGGCCTGACCTCGGACTGGGATGTAGTGAACCGACTGATAGAGCAGGTTGATACCGATGTCCCTATCTGGCTGGCCGGTGGGATTAATCCGGATAATGTTGCTGAATCCATAGCCAAGGTACAGCCTGCCGGGGTTGATCTCTGTTCCGGTGTTGAGGCTGAACCGGGCAGGAAGGATCCTGAAAAGGTTCGTCGTCTTATTGAAAATGCAGGTTGCTGAGATGTACTACTGAAACAATTACCACAGAGGACACAGAGACCACAGAGTGGGTGCAATTATAGAAGTCGATTAATCTTTGTAAAACTTACTCTCGTTCCTACGCTCCAGGTAAGCGAGCGTGGGAACGAGAGGCTAACATGTTCATTGCGTATTCGTCATATACAAATTCAACCTTAAATCTTACATCATAAGAGAATATTATGAAAGCTGCTGTTGTCCACGGTATAAATGATATCCGTATTGAAGAATATCCCGATCCTGTAGCCGGGCCTGGTGAAGTGGTGGTTAAAACCAATGTTGCCGGAATCTGCGCTACAGACATCAAGACCCTGCTTGGTCAGGGCATTCCCAAAGATCTTCCCACCATCCTCGGCCATGAAGTAGTGGGAGAAATTCACGCTGTGGGAGATGGGGTCAATGACCTGGCAATCGGCGACCGGGTTGCGGTTTATCCCATTGCTGTCTGCGGGAAATGCCGTTACTGCCTTGCAGGTCGTCATAATCTCTGTGAAGCAGAATTTGGCCTGGGACATGGCATTGAGGGTGGATTTGCTGAATATGTACGACTGCCCAAAGAGATTGTCGATATTGGTGGAGTGGTTAAACTCTCCGAAGAACTCTCTTTTGAAGACGCTGTCATGGCAGAGCCTCTCTCCTGCGCCCTGGCTGCGGCCCGGATCTGTAAATTAAAGAAAGGTGCCAGCGTTTTAATTATCGGAGCCGGTCCCATGGGGCTGATGCACAGCAAAGTTGCTTCCTGGTGCGGCTGCGAGGTGATTATTGCCGACCTGATGGCATCCAGACTTGCACTTGCCGGGACAATGGGCGCACAGCATCTGATAAATTCGGGCAAAGAGAACCTTCATGATGAGGTAATGCGTATCACAGATGGACGTGGTGCAGATGTGGTGATTATTTCTCTGGGTATCCCCCAGGTTATCGAGGATAGTCTTAAACTGACCGCCAAGGGCGGGGTCTGTAATATCTTTGGTGGCCCGCCTGCCGGTGATATCAAGTTTGATCCCCGCTGGCTCCATTATCAGGAGATTACCCTGACCGGTACCTTTGCCGCAACCCCTGATGATTTTAAAAAATGCCTGCAGCTCATTGGGGAAGAGGCAATTATTGTTTCAGATTTGATCTCGCACCGCTTTACCCTGGATTCCTTTCTTGATGCTGTGGAAAAGGCGAAGAATCAGGAAATGGTGCGGGGAATTGTTACATTTGGTGCGCCTGTTTCGGTGTCGTTTTAGTATTTTTACAAGGAGAAGAATCATGCAGGGAATGCAACGCCGTTTAAATAAAATAATCCGCAAATCAACAGGCCGCAGTCTGGTCATTGCCGTTGACCACGGCATGGCTCTGGGAGCCATGAGCGGAATCGTCAATATACGAAAAACCATTGATGATCTGGACGCAACCGGTCTTATCGACTGCTGGCTGATGACCAAAGGGATTTACACCCATGCCTTTGACCCGGCAGGCGATCCAGGTGTTATTCTCCGAGCCAGCGGCGGGGCAACCATTGCCGGGCCGGAACTCACCCGTGAAGGACTTACCGCGACAGTGGAAGAGGCCATGCGGCTGGGAGTGGATTGCGTTGCCACCAGTGCCTTTGTCGGCTCTGACTTTGAGCATGAGACCTTGATCAACATGGCAGCACTCTCCACAGAATGTCGTAAATGGGACATCCCCATGCTGGGGGTCATCGGCCTTGGCAAGACCAATGAGGATAAAAAGAAAGACCCAAAATTTATTGCTCTGGGGGCAAGAGTCGGGGTTGAGCATGGGGCAGATATCATCAAGACCTATTATACGGAGACAGATTTTGACAAGGTCGTTGCAGGCTGCCCGGTTCCGGTGCTGATTGCCGGTGGGCCGAAGTGCGAGACTGATCTTGATACTCTGGAGATGATCCACGGGGCACTCCAGGGTGGAGCCAGTGGCATTGTTATGGGAAGAAATGTGTGGAAAAGTCCCAATGCAGTACCGCTCCTGTCAGCTGTCCACGGACTGATTCATGAGAATATGAATGTCAAAGAGGCTCATCAACTACTTGAGGAGAAGGCTGGGCATACTCTCTAACTCATAAGTACTAATGCACAATTAATCTAACATTTACCCACTGGTTCCCATGCTCCTGCGTGGGAACCGTGATATGCCGCTCCAGCGGCTGTAACATGACAGAGTCCGTCTGTAGGAACGAGGAAACGGGTAAATGCTGTCCGTTACAAAATGTTAGATTATTTATGTTCACCTACTTAGCTATCAATCCTCCAACACCGCCTTAGCAATCTGAACAATATCCCTCTCTAAAACCCTGCTGACACCACCGTCTCTATCGGTGATGATAACATACGCACCCTCGTGTTCAATCCGTTGTGCGTAATGGGTTGTACCGGTGTTCATAATCACGATCTGGATCTCAACCTTGCTGTTGTTCAAGGGCAATGCCCCGTTGTCCCGCAGCGTTTTCTGTCCGCTGCTGACAAAATAGAGGGCAATAATTGCCAGCAGGGCTGCCGTAATCAGGCTGACAGCCAGCAGCCCGGTTTTGCCAAACCTTTTTCCAGATTTCCGGCTGTATATCTTGGAATCACGCGCATCCAGCAGTTCGTAATCCTTATTATCGACCCGTAAGTCAGCATTATTCTTTCTTGTCGTCTGGTTGCAGGTATAACAGGTGGTACTCTTTTCGCTGACAAACGCTCCACAAGCCGAACAGATCAACTTTGAGTTTTTCCCGGAAGAGGAGAAGGTCAGATCTTTTGAAATATAGAATTTATACCTGCATTGATCGCACTTGAACCGTATCCCTTTATCCCCCATTTTGGAGGTATCAACCTGGTAATTTTTTTCACATCCACCGCATTGAAATTTCATTATCAACTTTCTCCTTAAGACTAACTAAGATAAAGATTAAATAGATACCCGGTAAAGAGAATTCCTGATCCGACAACGGTAACAAACAGGGCAATCATCTTAGGTTTCAGTACCTTGCGCAGGATGACCATCTCAGGCAGGGAGAGGGCGATAACAGACATCATAAAGGCCAGTGCCGTACCCAGAGCCGCACCCTTGCCGAGCAGAGCCTCAACCACCGGCACCATACCTGCCGCGCTGGAATACATGGGAATCCCCATAAGAACAGCCGCAGGAACTGACCACCAGTTGTCACGACCCATGATTCGGCTCATGAAATCCTCGGGTACATAACCATGGATGACAGCACCTGCCGCAATACCTGCCAAGACATAGACCCATACCTTGCCAACAATGTCGCGTACCGCTTCCAGTCCCTGCTCCACCCGATCAGACCAGCTGAGTTTCTGTTCCATCACCAGGGGCGGAGCAGTTCGCATCTCCTGAACCCAGTCTTCTATCCAGTGTTCCAGGTTCAGGCGACCGATGATCCAACCAGCAACAACGGCGATCATAAGACCGGAGCAGAGATAGAGGGCCGCCACCTTCCAACCCAGCAGTCCGTACAGAAGAATCAGGGCGATCTCATTGATCATGGGTGCGGCAATGAGAAAGGAAAAGGTTACTCCCAACGGTACCCCGGCCTGGACAAATCCCAGAAAGAGAGGGATTGCCGAACAGGAACAGAACGGGGTCACAATCCCCAGCAGGGCGGCCATGACATTGCCCACGACCTCCCGTTTTCCAGCCAGATATTTGCGGTTGCGCTCCGGGGTGAAAAATGAGCGGATCATACCAATCACAAAGACGACCAGGGTCAGCAGCAGCATGACCTTGGGGCTGTCATAGACAAAAAACTGTATTGACTCTGCCAGGTGGCTTCCCTTTTCCAAGCCCAGCAGGGAATAAGTAAAGTAGTGGGAAAAGGGCAGCAACTGCTTGTAGAGCAGGTACCAGACAGGAAGACCGACAGCCAGGATCAAGAGGGCATTGCCCCGGGTGATCTTCAGGGATTTTTTTTTTCCAGCCTCCTGGCCGGATTCATTTTTTTGTCAACAGCCGCCTGCGGGCTGGATTGGTTGCATGGGTTGTATAGGTTTCATAATATTTCCTAACAATTTAATTTTTAAGGTCACGCAAAACCGCTGCGTCCGGGATTCTTGTTACCATTTTTTCCAGAATCGGATCATGCTCCAACCAGTCACCCAGTTCGGTCAACATCCTGTCAGCATAGGGAGAATCACTGCCATCAGCCAGGGTGTAGAGAATCCATGTTCCCTGCCGGTTTCGCTCCACCAGACCGGCATCTTCCAGTATTTTCATATGCCTTGAAACCGTTGACTGGGCAAGCCCCAGCAGTGTTTGTATCTCACAGACACAGAGTTCACCGCTTTGCAGCAGTTTCAGAACCAATACCCGGTTGGGGTCGGAAAGGGCCTTCATAACCCTGATAAATTTTTTCATGATTAACCCTTTCAGCTTGTTATCGATATATCGTAATATCTAAATATAGCACTAAAAGCATGTTTGTCAACCAGATAAATGGAACAAATGACTATCCAATTGTACAAGAGATACCGATAAGTACTAATGCACAATTAATCTAACATTTCCCCACTGGTTCCCATAGACGGAGTCTCGTAGGAACGAGGAAACTGATCTTATTTCGAACCTAATGGATCACCTCATTGACGCTTTTGGCAGTCAGCACCCGATCCAGCCATTGGAGCAGCGTGTCACTGTCAGCACTCTCAATTTTCAAACGGGT
>DAOVTM010000093.1 GCA_030633145.1 Desulfobulbaceae bacterium | reverse complement strand
GTAATTACCATCACCTATAACATCCGGCTTATTGTTTATTCAAATCCTGCGGCTGCGAAGATGCACGGCTACACCGTGTATGAGCTGATCTGAAAGCCGTCCAATATCTTTGCCCCAGCAACAACCCATTCGGCAAAAACCACAAAAATCCATTTTGATGAGTATGCCAACTGGAAACGGGAAGGGATAAATATCAGTAAAGACGGAATTCTCTTTCCAGTCAACCTGATCTCCAATGTGATTAAGGACAGCCAGGGAAGGAATATCGGAATGGTGGTTGTCTGTGAAGATATCACCGAGCAAAAAAAAGCCGAGACTGCACTCATGGAGTCGGAACAGCAGCTGCGCAGACTCAACACCACCAAGGATAAATTCTTTTCAATCATCGGCCATGACCTGAAAAACCCCCTTACCGCCCTGATGGGATATTCGGAACTGATTGTTGACCGCTATGATACCCTGTCCCCTGAAATGATCAAGGACATGATCCTGGAGATCAACTCCTCCGCTGAACAGCTCCACAAGCTGACTGAAAACCTGCTCAACTGGTCCCGGGTTCAGACCGGACAGATTGGCTTCAACCCCACGCAAATTGACCTCCACAATACTGTCCAGGAAAACGTCAACCTGCTGGAACCTTTACTGAAGGCAAAAGGTGTGGCTGTTGATTTGTCCATCCCAGAAGACATGGGTGCTTTTGTTGACCCCAACATGCTCAATGCAGTTTTACAAAACCTGCTCACCAATGGTATCAAATTCAGCAAACCAGACAACTATATCTTCATAAAAGCCCGCACCCTGGACACCCTGATCGAGGTCACGGTAACTGACAGCGGAGTCGGCGTTCCAGCTACCCTGCTCCCCACCCTCTTTCAGATTGATGTCAGTCATTCCACCCGAGGCACTGCCAATGAATCCGGAACCGGACTTGGCCTGATTCTATGCAAAGAGTTTATCGAACTGCACCACTGTACCATAGCGGTTGACAGTGAGGAGGGCAAAGGTGCCACCTTTCGTTTTACCCTGCCAACAAGCGAATCCGCTTACGATGCCTTGCCAAGAGAGTAACAGTTGCTCATCCTGCGAAATCTGAAGTATATACCCTGCTGCTTCCTGTTCTTTTTTCAGCTGACAACCTGCTATGCCTTGGATCTCATGCTGCCACAGGTCTATAGCGAGGAGCTGGATATCAATGGGTGGCTGATGAGTGAAAAACTGGATGGAATGCGGGGCTACTGGGATGGAAAGCAGTTGCTCAGTAAAAACGGTTTGCCCCTGCACCCTCCGACCGCCTTTGTCCACAACTTCCCGCCTTTTGCCCTGGAAGGGGAAATCTGGGGCGGACGAGGTACCTTTGAGAAGACCATCTCCATTGCCCGCACGCAAAAAGTTGATGACCGCTGGCTGAAGCTGAAATTCGCAATTTTTGATGTACCAATAAAAACAGGTGGGTTCAGCAAGCGTTTACAAAAGGCCAGGGACTGGTTCAGTAACCATCCCTCCCAATACGGGTTTGTCATCGAGCAAGTTCCAGTTATTGACAGCGATCATCTCAAGCAGGAACTCAAACGGATCGAGCAGCTGGGTGGGGAAGGGTTGATTGTCCGAAAACCCGACAGTCTCTACCGCAGTGGACGCAGTTCCGAAATCCTCAAGGTCAAAAGCTACCTGGATACCGAGGCTGAAGTCATCGGCCATGTGCCGGGCCAGGGAAAACACAGCGGACGGCTCGGCTCCCTGCTGGTGGTGCTGCCCAACGGAATTCAGTTCAAGGTTGGTACCGGATTTACTGATAAAGAGCGGGAGAATCCACCTGAAATTGGTGCTATTATTACCTTTAAGTATTACGGTTTGTACGCATCAGGCAAGCCTAGGTTTCCGGTGTTTCTCAAAACACGAAACAATAAATCAATCTGAACTTATCGCCCTTTTGGTGGGTTTATTGTTCCCAAACTCCAGCTTCACGAATTACAGCAGGAAGCTGGAGCTTCCAAGTTGCGTTCCCAAGCTGGAGCTTGGGAACAAGAAAAAGATTTTCCTCGTTCCCATGCTCCTGCGTGGGAACGGATTTAGGACGCTCCTGCGTCTTGTTGCAACCGCTGGAGCGGTATATCACGGTTCCTACGCTGGAGCGTAGGAACCAGTGGGAAGATTTGACAAATCTTTCTGTATATTATACCATTCAAATAAGGTAAAAGAGACGAATGTATGTGCTGAATGGTGTTTCCATTCATGGGAGCTATCAGACATATTTAACAACCCGACCATTCTCCTCTCTCTACTTCTCTAAACCGGAAACATACAATGGTATCTAAACACAGAGTCATCCTTTATCAACTATTCGCATTTGTTACTATTTTACTTGTATCGTTTACGGTGCCATCTGCTTCCGGGCGCACACTTAAATCCGCAAGTGAATTAGACTATCCACCATTTGCCATAGTACTTGCAGATGGAACTGCTGATGGTTTTTCCGTTGAATTGCTGAAAGCTGTTACCCAGGCAGTGGGACTGGACGTTGAAATCATTGTCGATCCCTGGCATGAAATCAAACAACAGTTGGCAGACCGACAGCTTGATGTTCTCCCGCTGGTTTCTTACTCAAAAGAACGAGACAAGGTATTCGATTTTACAGCTCCTTACCTGCACATGCACGGCACAATTTTTGTCCGCAAAGGTAAAACAACAATCCATAATAAATCAGATCTGTGCGATAAAGAAGTCCTGGTGATGCGTGGTGATACAGCTCATGAATATGCGGTCAGAGAAAAACTGACAGATTCTCTTATCTTGACTGAAAGTTTTGAGGATGCCCTGGTAATGCTGTCAGAGGGCAAGCATGATGCGGTAATTGTCCAGCATTTGATGGGACTTCAGCTTATCATAAAACTCGATATTTCTAATGTGGTCAGCGTAAACTCACTTCAAGAAACTTCGTTGAAACCATCTGCTAAACCTTTATCAGGATTTGAACAGAAATTTTCTTTTGCAGTTCAGGAGGGTGACGCAAAATTATTATCGCAACTCAATGAAGGATTGAGCATTGTTTTTGCAAATGGAACCTATGATAAACTGTATGAAAAATGGTTCAGTCCTATCCTTCCACGGCCACCTGTGCCTCTCACATTGATCTTAAAGTATCTCGTATTCATTCTCATCCCGATTCTGCTTTTGGTCGCAGTTATGGGGTACATTTATAATAGAAGAGAAGTGACAAGTAAAACCAGACAATTGCGGGAAGAGATCCTGCAACGCAAAGAAAATGAGAAAAAGCTTCATGAAACAGCATATAATCTTGGCGAACGAATTAAGGAACTGAATTGTCAGTACAAGCTGTCTCGACTTGTTGAAAAGGATAAGGCTATAGGAGAGATACTGCAAGAGACAGTAAAGCTGATTCCGCCAGCCTGGCAATACCCGGAAATCACCTGCGCGCAAATAAGGCTGGATGAGAGATCATACAAAACTGATAATTTTTCGGAAACCCCATGGCTTCAGTCCAAGCATATAGTTGTCTTCGGTGAAAAAGCAGGAGCCGTAGATGTCTATTATCTTGAAGAGAGAACTGAAATCGACGAAGGACCATTTCTCAAAGAAGAGCGGGATCTGATCAATGTTATAGCCGAAAGACTGGGGCATACGATAGAGCGTAAGCTGGCAGAAAAGGAACGGCTTAAACTTGAAGAAAAACTTCGCCAGGCCATAAAAATGCAGGCGGTCGGTACTTTGGCCGGCGGTATTGCCCATGAATTTAATAACCTCTTAGGGGTTATCATTGGCTGTGCAGATATGGCGCGGGATGAAGTTCCTCCAGACAGTTTTGCCAGAACGCAACTTGATAAAGTTTTAACAGCCTCTGACAAGGTTAAAATTCTGGTCACACAGATATTATCCTTCAGTCATCAGACGCAGCAAAAAAAAGTCGCTGTAAACCTTGGCAGCCAGGTAAAGGAATCGCTCAAGCTCATCCGGCCATCAATCCCGTCTTCAGTAGAAATAATCGAAAATCTGGACATAATTTGCAATACCATTTTTGTTGACCCGACTGAGATTCAGCAGATCATCATGAATCTCTGTTCCAATGCAGTCTGGGCTATGAAGGAAAATGGAACGCTTAAAATTAACCTGTGCCAGCTTCAGCTTACTGTCCCAAAAGCCACTTCCCTGGCAATAGAAGAGGGAAAATATATACAGCTATCTTTTGTAGATAATGGTACTGGGATGGATAATGAAACGAAATTAAGAGTATTTGAACCATTTTATACGCAAAAAGAAGTGGGACAGGGGACTGGTATGGGGCTTGCCATTGTCTATGCCATCATGGAAAGCTATCAGGGTACCATTGCAGTGGAAAGTGTAGTTGGCAACGGGACAGCCTTCCACCTCTATTTTCCTGTTTCAGGTGAGCCAACAGTGGAGAAGCAGGAACAGATTGATGAAGTCCCGACTGGCAACGAACGGATTCTGCTGGTTGATGACGAAAAAATCTATAGCAAAATGATGGAACTAATGCTTGGACGACTCGGATATGCTGTTGACAAGAAGACAAACAGCGAGGAGGCTTTAGAATCATTTAGAGCTACTCCTGACAACTATGACCTTTTGATCACCGATCAGGTCATGCCAGGGCTGTCCGGTGAGGAGCTTATACAAGAGATTAGAAAAATCAAATCCGACATGCCGACAATCCTTTGCACCGGATACAGCAGCCAGATGAATGAGAAAAAGGCGGAAATGGTTGGAATTAACAAGTTTGCCCATAAACCGATTATGAAACAGGAACTTGCCCGGTTGATTCGGACAGTACTCGATGAAAAAACGTAATTTTGCAGTCGTATTCAGAAGGATACGGCCAGGGAGTAAATATGCCCACAATTCTCGTAATTGACGATGACAGTGACTACAGGACAATGATCTGTGATATGCTGGAATTAGCCGGATACAATGTTATCGAGGCGGAAGACGGTGACGTTGGGGTACGGCTTTATCGGAAGCAAAAACCAGATTTAACTATCACGGATTTGATTATGCCCAATAAAGAGGGGATTGAACTTGTCATGGAGCTGACCAGAGAATTTCCTGATGCCAAAATAATTGCTATCTCCGGCGGTGGAAAAATTGCCCCTGATGTTTTTCTGGAAGCAGCCAAAGAACTGGGCGCAAAAAGTTTTTTGCGAAAACCGTTTAAACGTAAAGAACTGATTGCGGCGGTGGAAAAGTGTTTGTCATGTTGAGATGAGATTTTTTTTATAATAAAATGGGCATCCTTCATTTCCCGGTTGACACTTTTCGTGTATCCTCTTTATAATTTATGGTACTTCGCTTACCCCACTGGTTCCCACGCTCCTGCGTGGGAACCAGGGGCGCAGGAGCGTGGGAACCAGGGGCGCAGGAGCGTGGGAACCAGGGGTATTTTACCATAAAGGAATAATATGAGAGAGAAACATCGAGAATATTTACTATTTGCAATAACAGTTTTCTTCTTCCTTATCAGCAACAACCTGTTTGCTGCTGACGCTATGCCCCAGGAACAAAAGACGTATATCTTACATACTGCCCTTCAATCCCCTATAAAAGAGATATTAGATGCCCGCATTCAAGAGGCATTTAGACGGCTTGGTCTTAATGGCAAAGTTCTCGTGAATCCCTCATCCCAACGAGCACTGATTCGGGCAAATGAAGAAGGTGATGGCGATGCAGCCCGGGTCACTCACCTTAAAGACATTGCGCCTCAAGACACCAATAACCTGATTCAAGTGCCGGAACCCATTGTAAACTTAGAGCTGAAAGTTTACAGCAGGGATCTATCGTTTCCAGTGCAGGGTTGGGATTCTCTAAAAGAATATCATAATGGCGCCAGGTTAGGAGCCAAGATGTTAGAGAAAAATATCCCCGGCAAAAGAACTTTTTTGCCAACAACAAAGCAACTGGTACAGATGCTGGACTCGGGTCGAATAGACACCATGGTTGAATGGGATCTTCTTGCCGATCATACGATTAAAGAGCTGGAAATAACCGGCATCAAAAAGTTAGCACCATCCATTACAGTACAACCTTTACATATCTATCTGCATAAACAGCATCAGGCACTGGTGCCGAAATTGAATGAAGTACTGCGGCAGATGAAAGAAGACGGATCTTTTGAAACCATTACAAAGGAGTTTGTTTTTTATACCGGTGCTCAATCTCCTGTGAAGGATATTGTAGAGGGTCGATTACAGGAGGCCTTTCAGCGAATAGGACTCAGGTTCAGGCTTGTCTATCCAGGCTCTGCGCAGCGATCTTTAGTCATGGCAAATGAAAATGGTGATGGCGATGGCACTCGTGTCCCTGGTATTAAACAAATTGCCCCGCAAGAAACCGGAAATCTTATCCAAATACCTGAACCCATAGCGGCTATACAATTTTATGTATATAGCAAGGGGGCTGTTTCATCGGTTAATGGGTACAGCTCTCTTGCCAAATTTCGTAACGGCTTCAGGGTGGGAACAAAAATCCTGGAAAAAAATATTCCTGGAGAAAGAATCATACTGCCGGGATCCGCCCGTCTCTTTCAAATGCTGAATGATCAAAGACTTGATACTGTGGTGGAGTGGGGTTTTATTGCTGATACAATTATACAGGAAAATAACTATTCCGGCATAACAAGATTAACCCCGCCATTAGTAGATCTGCCAACCTATAGCCTTATCCACAAAAAACATCAGGCATTGATTCCTGCCCTTGTTAAAGCCCTGCAAGAGATGAAGACTGACGGGATATTTGAGAAAATCGAGGCAGATGTTCTCGAAAAATTTAACTGAATTAATACGAAAATATCCACATGCAAAAAAGTATTCGGCAGGATTTAAGCACTCGAATAGGTTTAGTTATTCTCTGTATCAGTATGACCATAGGAGCGTGTTACTATGCCTATTCGATTCGCTTCCATGACAGAGAATTTAGAAAATCTATAGAACATCAAACGCAGCATATTTCCGACACCTTCACCTTACAACTGTGGTTATTTGACCTCAACACGATTCGGAAACTCTGCGAAATTTTTTCAGCGTCTCCAGAAGTCCAGGGTCTGCTTTTACTTGACCATAAAAAAGAGGTAATCTTTAAACAAGAAGTCTCTGGCAAGCATGGGGCAAGTTTCCAGGTTAGCAGGGAACTTAGTTATCAAGGGAAAAAAACAGTTGGTTATCTTGAGATATACTATGCCAACACTTCCTGGGAGATACAGAGAAAAAACATCTTGTTTGTTGGTATTTTCATGGTTCTTGGAACCATTGCCGGATCTATGATATTTATCAATATCCTTCTCAAGCATTATCTTTCTAAACCGCTCGATGATCTGCAAAAGGATATGGCGCTATTAGCACAGGGAGATTTTCAACGATCCGGTCTGGTGAATCAAAAGAGTGAGATCCAGAGTATTATTAATGCTTTTAACGATCTGACAGTCAGCCTGCGGGAGAGGGATAAGGCGTTGTTTCAGGCGAATAAAATTGTTAACCGCAGCCCGGCAGTCGCATTTTTGTGGAAAAACGATGAAGACTGGTCTGTGGAATTTGCCTCTGGAAATGTTGTCAACCTGACTGGATACACTGCATTGGATTTCATTGAGAGAAGAATCTCCTATGGAAAAATTGTCCATATTGATGATAGAGAGAGAGTCGCAGGAGAGCTGGCAAATGCCGACAAGGTTGAAGGTCTGCAAACATTTGCCCATAAACCTTACAGACTTTTAACCAAGAATGGTTCTGTTAAATGGGTAAAATCCAAGAGTTATATCCGCCGGGATTCTCAGGGAATAATCACCCATATTGAAGGAATTGTTTACGATATCACTGAAGAAATCATGCTTGAAAAACGTCTGCAACAGGCCCAGAAAATGGAGGCAATTGGCAGCTTAGCCGGTGGAATAGCCCATGATTTTAATAATATTTTAGCGGTTATCCTCGGCTATGCTGAAATGGCAAGGGATGACAGCCCGGAAGAATCAGCAGTTGTACAGGATCTGGATAATGTTATAGAAGCTGCTCATAAGGCAAAAAAACTCGTCCAGCAAATCCTTGCCTTCAGTCGTCAGTCTGAGGTTGAACGGATTCCTATACAGATTCAACCACTTATTAAAGAGGGATTGAAGATGCTCAGGTCTTCCATTCCAACCACGATAAGCATCATGCAAGACATTGATCCGGAGAGTGGAATTATCCTGGCTGACCCTGGCCAGGTCCATCAGGTTTTGATGAATCTATGCACAAATGCCTATCATGCCATGGAAGAGACCGGCGGGGTACTTTCTGTTATTTTAAAGACTGTTTACATTGATCCGGATGAAATGGGCTTGCACGTCAGTCCTGGCGAATACATCGAATTTACAGTGAAAGACACAGGTAGCGGTATAGGGTCTGATGTTATTGGTAAAATATTTAATCCATATTTTACAACAAAGGAAGTAGGTAAGGGAACAGGTATGGGCTTGGCAATCATTCATGGGATACTCTCCGATTACGGTGGGGCGATCACCGTTGATAGTGAATTGGGGAAAGGGACAGCTTTCCATGTTTACTTTCCTGTAGTCGAAGCGGATGTCGCAACTGAAACACAAAAAGCAGAAGTTATCCCGGTGGGCAACGAACGGATATTATTTGTTGATGATGAAAAACTGCTTGCAGATATGGGCAAAGATATGCTTGAACGGTTGGGCTACCAGGTGACTGTACGATACAGTAGTTTAGAGGCATTGGAGATATTCCAGAATACCCCAAAAGAGTTTGACCTTGTGATAACAGACCAGACAATGCCCGGTATAACCGGCACGGATCTTTCCAGGCGCATGATGCAGATACGACCGGACATCCCGATCATTCTCTGTACAGGATACAGCAATCTTATAGATGAAAATTCTGCAAAGGTTCTTGGTATAAAAGAATTTGCGTTAAAACCGCTTACAAAGGGGATGCTTGCAAAACTTATCCGTAAGGTGTTGTAAATCATTTCTCGGGCAACCATCGTTTGAAGGTGACCAGCATTTCTTGCTTGTCTATGGGCTTGGTCAGGTAATCATCCATGCCGGCGTTGAAACATTTTTCTTTATCTCCGCTCATGGCATTGGCGGTCAGAGAAATAATCAACTGGTGTTTATCTTGTAAACAATCTCTTAATTTTTCGACAAGATCGACATCTAAGGCACTGGCAATCTCCGCTTCAATTTCTTTACCCTCTTCACATGCTCGTATGACCCTGGCGAGGCTGTAACCATCTAACTCCGGCATCTGAATATCGGACAGGATAAGGTCAAACTGGTCTTTAAGCAGGATGTGTAAGGCTTCAATGCCGTCAACCGCCTCAATTACCTCATGGGTCAATCGTTCCAGCACAATCCTGATCAAAAGTCGGTTGATCGGATCATCCTCCACCAGCAGAATCCGCAGAGGCATGATTTGAATCTTCTTTAGATCCTTAGTCTCTTTTTTTGCTAACCTTTCCGTTTCAGAAATACCAAAGACTACGGTAAAGGAAAAGGTGGCTCCTTGACCATGCTCACTTTCCACCATGATATCCCCGCCCATGAACTGACTGAGCTGACGACAGATGGCAAGACCTAAGCCGGTTCCGCCGAATTTGCGGGACACGGAGCTGTCTGCCTGGGAAAAGGCACTGAATACATCACCTATCTTGTCTGCCTTAATACCGATGCCCTGATCTGCAACGGATATACGCAACCTTACCTTGTCATCCAGGGTTTCTTCCAATGTCACCCCAACTCGAATAGGACTTTTATCAGAAAACTTGATCGCATTGCTGAGTAGGTTCAAGATAATCTGGCGAAATCGTAAACTGTCACCAAGGACAGCGATCGGGATCTCATGGGGGATATCAAGTAAAATCTTGAGTCCCTTTTCTTGAGATAAGATGGAGACCGTGCGAATAGAGGTCTCTATGGCCTCTGCAAGGTTAAAGGGATGCTCATCCAGTTCCAGTTGTCCGGCTTCGATTTTAGAAAAATCCAGAATATCGTTAATCAGGGCAAGAAGTGAATCGGCAGAAAGCTTGATAGTTTCGAGATAATATTTATGTTCTGAATTAGTATCGTCTTCCAGAGCAAGATCGGTCATGCCCATGATAGCACTCATTGGTGTGCGGATTTCATGGCTCATATTGGCAAGAAACACGGACTTGGACTGTGAGGCAGCCTCAGCCTTGACACGGGCAGCGTGTAGCTCTTTACGCATCTCTAACAACTCTATCTGGGTGATGATTCTGGCACGAACCACCTGCATTTTAAACGGCTTGGTGATAAAATCCACTGCCCCGGCTTCCAACCCCTGTAACTCGTCGTCCTCAGTATTCAGGGCACTGATAAAAATGATTGGAATGTGCAGGGTATGTTTATCTGCTTTTAAGCGGCGGCATACCTCGTAGCCATCAATACCCGGCATCATAATGTCCAGCAGGATGATGTCAGGCATGGGATCCTTTCGGGCGAGTTCAATGCCCTGTTCTCCGTTGGTGGCTATCTTGATTCTATAATCTGCAGATAGAGCCTCGCCCAGGAACATGAGGTTGTCTGCTGTGTCGTCTATAATAAGGATTGTGTGTTTATCGTTCATGATATTTCAACAGAATGTCGTTGTGTGATGAATGTCGTTGTGTGATGAATGTCGTTGTGTGATTATAGGTACTTCTATTTTTTATTTTTGTTTGGCTTGGAATCAGAGGTTTCCTCGTTCCCACGCTGGAGCGTGGGAACGAGGCTAAAAACCCTTACTCTCGTTCCCACGCGCTGCGTGGGAACGGTTAGGGACGCACTACGTCTTTTATGGCGCAGCGCGCCGATGCGCATTCCCACGCAGCGCGTGGGAACGAGTAAATTAATCTAACATTTTATAGGAGGACAGCATTTCTC
>DAOVTM010000080.1 GCA_030633145.1 Desulfobulbaceae bacterium | reverse complement strand
TTGCACCCGGTCGCTGCACCATGACCAGCATGGAATTGTAAACTGAAAGGTGGTTGAACTGCCGGGTAAAGTCCCAAAACTTGTCAAAGGCACTGATTCCTTGGTTTTTGAGAGCTTCTTGAAAAAGCTGGTCAACAGCAGAGGCACAGTCTTGAAAATGAAGGAGACGGTTTTGCTCTTGTTTACCAGTGTTTTTGCCACTGGTTGTTGGCTGTTGCACTGCCATAATAATTCCAAGTGTTTTCCATGTTGAAATATAGCATAAGGAAAGAAAGATGTGCAAATGATGCTACTGTTGATTTTGATTATAGAACAGCTCTCTCTTGCTATTCAAGGACAAAGAAAAAAATATACCAACCTGTTCACCTCGTTTAATTATCACATTACTTCACGCTCCATAACCTGAAAAGTGGGACATGATGGGGACTGGAACCATTGCAGGAAAAATTGGCTTAACGAAAAACTCGCTAAGCCTTTGTTTTAATGGAGCCGATATCCGGACTTGAACCGGAGACCTACTGATTACGAATCAGCCGCTCTACCAAGCTGAGCTATATCGGCTACTGAGACGAACATCTTTTGGGGAACGTAAACTCGTTGTTTTTCGGGGTTTGACTACCAACCTGCTCCTTTAGTTTACCCAATGTGGAGCAAGACAGCAATTAGTAGTTTCTTCATGTAGCAGGTTTATGGTATAGTGTCAAGATTATGCGATCTGATTTCATTATCCTGATACCTGTTTTTTTCTGTTTGCTGTTTGGCTGTCGCGGGCAGGAGCAGGAACCGGCTCCGGTTTCTGTCCCGGATACCGTGCAGGTTCCCGTTCCAGAGAAAATTATCCCCCTTGGATGTCAAGGCTGCCATGCCACTGTAGTGCTGGATAAAAACCATAATATTACCTGCACAGACTGTCACCAAGGCAATAGCGACACCAATAAAAAAGAAGTTGCTCATCAGGGATTGATTGCCGCACCTGCCCACCCGGATCAGATGTCCGCAACCTGTGGACAATGCCATTCCGACCAGCTGGAAAATTGCAAGGAATCTTCCCACCTGACCCTGCGCAACGAGGTCAATCAGATCCGCACTCATTTCGGGATCGAACAATCCCTCAACGGTCTCACTGAAATCCCGGAATCACAGGCAGACCCTCCACAGAACAAAGAACAGTTGGTCAATGACCTGATGCGCCGCCGCTGTCTGCGCTGTCATCTCTACACTGCTGGGGATCACTACCCCTATGTCCGGCGCGGGGTTGGCTGCGCTGCCTGTCACCTCCACTATTCAGGCGGCAAACTGGAGAGCCATTCCTTTATCCTGCCCAAAGAGTACCAGTGCCTGAGCTGCCATTACGGCAGTCATGTGGGTGCGGATTTTGTGGGCAGCTATGAACATGATTACAACTGGGAGTATCGCACCCCCTATCTGCCCCAGACCCCCTTTGAACGACCCTACGGGGTAGAGCAGCATCAGCTGGTTCCGGATATCCATAAACAGCGCGGTCTGACCTGCGTTGACTGCCACCAGAAAGAGGAGCTGTCCGGGCAACAGGAACGGGTAAAGTGTACACATTGCCATCTTCTTGATGAACAGTCTCCTGAAAACATACCCGATAACGAAGAGGCTGATAATGATGAGCGTGCCGAACAGGATATCCTTCTGTTGAGCAAAGACGGCAAAGTGCGTACAATCCCCACCCTCAAACATCCTGCCCATGCCAAATATAAAGGCCGGGTCACTTGCCAGGTCTGCCACGCCCAATGGTCATTCAATGACCAGACCACCCACCTGATGCTCAGTTACAGCGATGATGTTGATCCCTGGGAATGGCTGACAGTCCAATCCAGCGCATGGGTGGAATATTTCTTGGATCATAACCTGTACAGTGATGAAGACGAACTGGATCCATCCATGCGGGACAGCATCAGCGGAGAGATGAAACCCGGTATCTGGTACCTGGGCTTTGGACAGCGCCGCTGGGAGGATATTCCCATCAGACGAGACAAGGACGGGATCATCAAGGTCTTCCGCCCTATTCTTGACCTGTATATTTCTGCAATAGACGAAGACGATGCCCCTCTGTTTGACAACCTGAGCGGCAACAACAGCGGGCTTCTTCCCTATGCCCCTCACACCACCGGTCATGCCGGTCTTTTTTATGAGAACCGCTTTCGCCATCTCCTGGACAACGATGCACAGTAAACAGATGCTGTTGCTGCCGTTGCTGCTGCTCTACAGCCTGGTTGCTGTCACTGGTGGCTGCGGCGGATTTCATAAAGCTGAGTACAGTTCTGGGAAATCCGCCCAATCAGATGGGAAAAAAGGGAAGAGAAGGCCTGCAACCCAGCGACCATACTTTATAAAAGGGAAGGCCTATTACCCTATTCCATCGGCTAACGGCTACAGAGAACGGGGGTTGGCCTCATGGTATGGCAAGATGTTCCACGGTCGCAAGACTGCCAACGGCGAAACATACAATATGTACGGCACCACTGCGGCTCACAAGACCCTGCCCATGGGTACCATGCTTGAGGTGAGAAACCTGGAAAACGGCAGAACAGCCGTGGTGCGGATCAATGACCGGGGTCCCTTTGTCCGTAAACGGATCATCGACCTGACCTATACCACTGCGAAACAACTGGGTATTGTACAAAACGGAACCGCTCGAGTGGAGATCATTGCCCTGGGCGAGGTGGTGAAGCGACCGGCTCGACCAATGATCACTGCTGACACGACTCCCAATAAAAGTTCCAGTAAAATTCCCAGTAAAATTTCCAATAAACCCATACAGCTTGTCCATCAGGACTTTGATAAGGGAAGATTTTACGTCCAGGTCAGGGCCTTGGAGCATAAAAATGAGGCGAGAAAACTGGCGGAACGATTTGCGTCCAAGGGAAGGGATGTCGTTATTCAACAGTATCCAGCAGCCGGTATAAGTCTGTACCGGGTTCTGGTTTATAGTGGTACCTCACTGAAAATAGCACGACAGTATGAGGTCTATCTGAATAAAAAGGGGTTCCGAGACACTCTGGTTATAGCCCGTGACAATGACGGAAACAAGACAGGCATCCACTAACCTGTTGTAAGGCAGCGGATTACCATTCAACATCATAATTACTGGAGGCGACATGGCTGTTCATGAAATAAAACACCCCCTGGTTCGGCACAAGCTGGGACTTTTGCGGGAAAAAAATATCTCCACCAAGGATTTTCGGGATTTAGCTTCCGAGATAGGCATGCTCCTGACCTACGAGGCAACCCGTAACCTGCCCGCAGAAAAGGTAACCATCGAATGCTGGTCAGGCCAGGTGGAGGTAGATCGAATCAAGGGGAAAAAGATCACCATCCTGCCCATCCTGCGTGCGGGCATCGGCATGATGGATGGGGTGCTGGAAGCCATCCCCAGTGCCAAGGTTTCAGTGGTGGGACTGTATCGTGATGAGGAGACCCTGCAGCCGGTCACCTATTATGAAAAACTTGTCCCTGATATTGAGCAGCGCAAGGCCATGATCCTTGATCCCATGCTGGCCACCGGCGGCACCCTGATCGCCACTGTGGATATGCTCAAGAAAGCGGGCTGTAAGGATATTATCGGATTGTTTCTCGTTGCCGCCCCCGAGGGTATCAAGCGGATGGAGGAGGCGCATCCGGATGTTGATATCTGGGTAGCCGCGATTGATGAACGACTTAATAAAAACGGCTATATTCTGCCCGGACTGGGCGATGCCGGGGATAAGATATTCGGCACTAAATAGATACTAAATACTAATGCAAAATTAAGGCATCCTTCATTTGCCAGTTGACACTTTTCGCACAATCTGGTTCCCAGGTAAGCGAAGACTCCGAGTTCCAGCTCGAAGTCTGCGCTTATCTGGGAACCTATTTTTAGAAGCTGGAGCTTCCGAGGCATTGTGCCCAAGCTGGAGCTTGGGAACCAGGAATTTTGTTGCAACATCATAAAAAAAGGAGAAACATGAACACGGAAATGGAAACAGACACAACCGGAATAGTCAAGCAGGCCGTCATTGGCCTGCAGATGCTCTTTGTCGCCTTTGGTGCCTTGGTGCTGGTGCCTATCCTCACCGGTCTTGATGCCAATGTGGCCCTCTTTACAGCAGGGGCCGGAACCCTGGTTTTTCAGATTATTACCAAAAGAAAGGTGCCGATTTTTCTCGCCTCCTCCTTTGCCTTTATCGCCCCTATTATCTACGGGGTGCAGACCTGGGGAATTCCGGCAACCATGTCCGGCCTGATGGCAGCCGGGCTGGTCTATATTGGTATCGCCCTGATCATAAAGGTGCGCGGCCAGGGGTTCATTAAGCGGATTCTTCCCCCTGTGGTAGTCGGGCCGGTAATCATGGTTATCGGCTTAAGCCTGGCCCCGGTGGCTGTGCATCTTGCCTCCGGCCTGACCGGAGACGGAGCAGCTGTACTGGTTCCCCGTGGCCCGGCACTGACCGTGGCCCTGGTCTCGCTGCTGGTAACGGTGATCGCAGCCCTGATCGGCAAGGGGATGGTGCGCTTGGTCTCCATCCTCATCGGCATCATGGCCGGGTACCTGGTGGCACTGCCCTTTGGACTGGTTGATTTCAAACCGGTTCTCGCAGCACCCCTCTTTTCCATGCCTGCCTTTGTCATGCCTGAGCTGAACTGGCAGGCGATCTTCTTTATTGTTCCGGTTGCCATTGCCCCGGCCATTGAACATGTTGGTGATATGCTGGCCATCTCCAATGTGACCGGCAAAAAATTCCTCGATGATCCCGGCCTGCACCGCACCATGATGGGAGACGGTATTGCCACCACCCTGGCCTCCATGCTGGGCGGCCCGCCAAACACCACCTATTCCGAGGTGACCGGTGCAGTGACCCTGACCAGAGCCTTTAATCCGGCCATTATGACCTGGGCCGCAGTGAGCGCGATTATCCTCTCTTTTTCCGGCACCCTGGGAGCCTTGCTTGCCACCATTCCAACCCCTGTAATGGGCGGGATTATGACCCTGTTGTTTGGAACCATTGCCGCAATAGGTATGAGTACCCTGATCCGGGAGCAGACGGATTTGACCCAGCCGCGCAATCTGGTTATTGTCTCTCTGATTCTGGTTTTTGGAATTGGGGATATGGCCCTGGGGTATTCCGAGTATGTGGTTAAGGGGATTGGACTTGCCGCCCTGGTTGGAATTTTGCTGAATCTATTGCTGCCTATGCCAAAGGAGGAGCAGGACTAAACTATCCATTCTTTAAAGGCTGCATCGGGCAGGGGGGCTGCCTTGAGTAGTTTTTCTTCTCCCTCCTGCTCAAGCAGCACCTCTCCGGCCACCACCTTCCCGTTGGTTTTTTTCCCATAGCGCACTACGAGCCCAGCAGCACGTTGAACAGTCTCGTTCTCCTCTTCTCTCCCGGTCACCATCTTCGCAGCTCTGCGCAACAAGGCCATGGGTCCTGGTCGTACCGGCATGTGCAGCCGCCAGTCATCCGCTTCCTGGTATTGCAGCATTGCCTCATTCTCCTGTTCATTACGACCCAGGATGAGCCAGTGACCGCCGGGCAGCCGGAAATGCCTGCCAAGGAGCAGCAGGTGAAAATCATTAACCAGAAACTCGTCTTGTCCAAAAGCAAATAACCCCTCATAAAAACGTTCAATCCGGCTGGCAAGGTTGGGGTCGGTCAGGACACAGCCACCTCCGGGCATGGGAAAGTCTTTTATGCCAAGGGCTTTGGCAAGTTTAACCTGCGGCTTGCGGCCTCGCCCGGCAAAACCGTACAGCCTGTCCCGGTCAACCAGTCCCTGCTGTTCTGCCAGGGTGGGGTTCATCAGTTGGGCGGATAAGGGACGGAGGAGGAAATCCCGGCTCTGGCTGTCCCGTTCAATAATATTGAGGGTATCACGGCGCTGGGACATGGGACGCTGTCCAAGCACCTCTCCGGTGATGAGAAAGGAGGCACCCCGTTCAGCCATCAGCTCTCTGGCCCTGTTCAACATCAGGATTTTGCAGTCAATACAGGGGTTGAAATTCTTGCCAAACCCGTGTGCCGGATTACGGAGCAGGTCGATATAGCCGTCACTGAGGTCAATAAGCTCTACCTCGATTCCGTATTTATCGCGTATATCCTGCTGGTATTCATGCTCGTGCGCCAAGAGGTCATGGTCAAAAAAAGGAGTCACAAACTTGATCGCCTGCACCTCTATCCCCTGTTCCGCAATGATGCGGCAGGCAAGGATGGAGTCCAGACCGCCGGAAAAGAGGGCCAGGGCAATGGCTCTATCGGTAGATTGTTTTTGCACGGGATTTGTTCAGGTTAAATATAGTTATGGAAGTACCCCATTGTATGATTGTCTCTTCTTATACTGACACGGTACTCATGCTGTCAAACTTTTTCAAGCGATACTCTAAAATAGAAATAAGATTGAACAAAGCTTGCGCAGGCACACCCTGAAATGGTATTGTCTTTCAAGATAATTCACTGCTTACGGAGAAAAAAATGGTAAAAAATTTATATATCGCAAGTCTGGAGCCAAACAGCGGCAAACTGGTCGTCACCCTGGGCATCATGGAGATGCTCTCCAGCCGGGTGGATCGTTTGGGCTTCTTCCGCACAATCATTAACCATGCACCGGAAAAAGACAACCACTTTCAGCTAATCAACAAGCGGCTCAACCTCAGCCTGAATCTGGAACAGATGTACGGGGTCAGCCATGACCAGGCCAGAGCCTGGATCGCTGCCGGTGAGGAGCGGAGACTGTTTCGCGAGATCGTTGCCCGCTTCAAACAGGCTGAGGCAAACTGTGATTTCCTCCTCTGTGAGGGTCCGGACATCACCCACCTCTCCGATGCCTTTGACTATGATATCTCCATCCGCATTGCCAGGGAACTGGGAACACCGGCCATCTATGTCTCGTCCGGTCTGGATGCCTCAGTGCAGGAGCTGATTGAAAATGTCAGGGTGGCGAAAAAAACCTTTGATAACCTCAATTGTGGGCTGCTGGCGGTCATGGTCAACCGGGTGAGCGACGATATCATGGAAGAGGCCAGGCAGGCCTTAAAGAAACAGTGTACAACCGATATTCCCATTTCTCTACTGCCGGTTGTGGACAGCCTGACCAGGCCGACCATGCGGGAGATCGTCACCAACCTCCGGGCAGAGCGGTTTGCCGGCCCTGAATCAGGACTGAAACGGACGGTGGGCAAGATCAAGGTTGCGGCCATGGGACCCTCCAACTTCCTTGAATATATTGAACATAATGACCTTGTCATCACTTCTGGAGATCGACCGGACATCATCCTCGCCACCCTGGGAGCCATAACCTCAAAGAATTTTCCATCTGCTGTGGGGATGATCCTCACTGGCGGCCTGAGTCCTGCCCCTTCCATTATCAGATTGTTGGAGGGGATCGATCAGCTGCCAATCCCTATTTACAACGTTCAAGCAGATACCTATACAGCAGCCATGCAGGCTGCTGCTGTGCCGGGCAGGCTCCATCCCGATAACCCGCGCAAGATTGCCCGTACTCTGGGCATGTTTGAAGAAAATGTCGATCACGCAGTTCTGGAAGAAAAGATCCGGGTGACCCCGTCCACCATCATGTCCCCTCTGATGTTTGAGTACTCGCTTTTTGAACGGGCCAGAGAGGAAAAGGCTCATATTGTCCTGCCGGAAGGGGACGATGACCGCATCCTCAGGGCTGCGGAAATACTGCGTCTGCGTAAGGTGGTTGCGTTGACCCTCCTGGGTCGGGAAGAGAGTATCCGGGACAGGGCTGACACCCTGGGCTTGAAGTTAGAGGGAGTCAAATTTATTGATCCACTCACCACCGATCTGCGTGAGGAGTTTGCTGAAACTTTTTTAGAGTTGCGTAAACACAAGGGGATCACTCTGGACAATGCCAGGGATACCATGAGTGATGTCAGTTACTTCGGAACCATGATGGTTCATAAAGGGTTGGCCGACGGCATGGTCTCAGGTGCTGCCCATACCACGGCTCACACCATCCGCCCGGCTTTTCAGTTTATCCGCACCCCGCCGGAGGTGCTGGTGGTCTCCTCGGTCTTTCTGATGTGTTTTGATACCCGGGTGCTGGTGTATGGAGACTGTGCGGTCAACCCCAATCCCAACTCCGAAGAGCTGGCTGAGATTGCGATCAGTTCAGCCCAAACCGCACAGATGTTCGGGATAGAGCCGATCATCGCGATGCTCTCCTACTCCAGCGGAACCTCAGGCATGGGAGCAGATGTTGAGCTGGTGCGGAAGGCGACAGCCATTGCCCGGCAGCGGCGGCCTGATCTGAAAATCGACGGACCCATTCAGTATGATGCCGCCATTGATGCCACAGTGGCCGCCAAAAAGATGCCGGACAGTGAGGTGGCGGGTAAGGCCACGGTCTTTATTTTCCCGGATCTCAACACCGGTAACAACACCTACAAGGCGGTGCAGCGAGCCTCGGGTGCGGTGGCTATCGGGCCGGTTCTACAGGGGTTGAATAAACCGGTTAATGATCTCAGCCGGGGCTGTCTGGTTGCGGATATTATTAATACTGTGGCTATTACTGCGATTCAGGCACATTACAGGGTAAGTGACTAAAATGCTGCTGATTTTCAGCCAGAAAAATACCATACGGTTACGGTAATCAAAAACCAGCGGGCAATGCTTCCTCAATTTCACTATTAAATTATGGTCATGAAAGACCTATAATCTACCGCCTCTGTCCCACCACCTCCATGATAAAGAGGGCATCGGCAAGATCCACAATACCATTCCCGTCAACATCGGCAAGTACCTCAATATCCACCTCTTCACCGGTCAGATAACGCATGATCAGTATAAGATCAACAAGGTCAACCGCACCGTCACCATTAAAATCACCGTAGGTCACCACAGCGCCGGCATCTGCCGTATTGCCGAATGCGCCCATATCGATTCGGTCACTTGATGTCACCGGTTCCAGGCCGCTGTAGGACGTGACTGTGTACACATAGGCATTGTCGGCAACGGTGTAGTCGTTGAGCAAGGTATTGTCTATCTCAATACTCGTAGGAGTTGTTGCGGCAACCACAACCGTTTCCTCATTTATGCCGTCGGTTATCCAGATCCGGTCATCCTGTTCAACATTGGTAACATTGTACACCACCAGGGAAGCGCCGCCGGTGTAGTCAATAAACAACTCTTCTTTTGGGTCGCCGCCATCAATGGCAGGCGAGCCAACCCGCTGTCGATAATCCCCCCGTTCTCTCCCGGCAAACAACGGCTCTTCCGTAATATCGCTGTTTCCGGCAGCGCAGTCATAATAATCGCCACCACTGTTATCATACAGGTCATTATAGGCCAGCTTGAGTTCACTGACCCCATCGCAATGAAAACCATACCCATTGCCGCTGATGATGTTATTTACCGCCTTTACCTCGGCCGACTCGGTGTACACCGCAGTGGCTGTGGGGTTATCTACAATGGTGGTATTAAACAACCTTGCTGTTGACGACGAACCAAAGAGAACCGCCCCGGAACTGAAACCGGTTAGAACCACATTGCGGATAAGCGGCGAGGAGCTGTTGCAGATGATACCGTTGACCGCATTGCGCAGGGTCAATTGTTCAACGCTGGACCAGTCGCCCTGAATTCCATGAAAAAAGAGTGCCACAGCCGTACCCTGTGCGTCTATCACCGTGTCCATCGGCGAATTCCCCACCAGGCGAACTTCTTTAGACACAGTAAGCGTCTCCTTATAAATACCCGGAGCCACCAGTACAGTAAACTTCTCTGACGCTGCATTCAGCCCTTCCCGAACCGTGTTAAATGGGTGCTCCCGGCTGCCGTCCTCAACTCCACTGCTGTTGGCCTGATCAACATAGACTACCGGCGCGTCATTGGCATCATTGGGATCAGTACCCACAGCCAGTTCATAACCATCCAGATAACCGTCACCGTCACTATCCGCATCATTAGGGTTAGTGCCGTAACGCTCCTCATCCCGGTCAAGAACACCATCGCCGTCAGTGTCCGCATTATAGAGGTTCGTGCCCAGTTCCTCTTCCTCACGGTCGGAAAGGCCGTCACCGTCACTGTCCAGCTCATCAAGGCGAAGAAAACGAAGGCTGCCACGCCCACCAATGATGATCCATTTTATCGGCACGACCGCATCATCAAGATATATTTCAGCCTCTTCACCCGGCCTGGCCGTACCCGGATCCTGGGGTTCAAGGGAGTCAATGGGAACGCGCAACACATAATCATCACCCGCAGCCGGATCATCACCCATGGTGTAGGATACCATCTCCTGTCCGCCTATTTTGAGCACCACCCTCTCCACTCCGGCGCCAACCGGCCCGTAAATCACATTATCCGGCTCAGCTATCTTGGCATGACCAAAGCGGCTGGGAATAAAAAGGGTCATTATTACCATGAGCATCAGCAGAGACGGCTTATATGCTTTCATTGTCAACTCCATAGATTTTACAGCCAAAAAGGCCGACAGACGGTGGAACATTATCGTCGCGGGAAGGTCGGGGGTACCCCGCCTTCCTGTTTGACTGTTTGCAACGCCTTTTCCCGGCGTGTCTGTTTCTGTTGTCGGATATGCTCTAGTTCCTCAGATAACTCCCGTACCCGCTCATCAACAACCTGGATCTTTGCCGCTGTTTTCAGACCGAAAATATACTCTCGCCGCAGACGGTCGCGTTCCTGCTTGCGGATACGACGTTCAAGCGAGGCCGACACATCTCCAAGTTCCCGTCGCATTTCCGGTCGGCGAGCAAGGGGCATGACCAGATGGAAACCAGCGGTCGTCTCAATCAATTTCTCGTGTACCCGATTCAGGTCAGTAAGGCCAAAGGTTTGCTCGACAAAAGAACTGTCCAGCCCCAACGGTTTGCCCTGCTGATCAAAAAAACCTGTATCTCCCTTGGGAAACAGCGGATGGGTGTCGGAATGTGCCCGTACCTGTTTTGCAAAACCAAAACGTTTCCTGCCGCTTTCCAGAGCCTTTGTCAGCACTGCTTCTGCTGTTTCACGAATTTTGAAGCGTTCCTCTGCACCGGCTCCAGCCGGGACAGCAATAAAGATGTCTGCCAGCCGTATCTGCTCCGGTCGGACAAACTCGTGGATATGGGCATCATAAAAAGCCTGCAATTTCGGCTCATCGATCTTGCGTTTGCGTACCGGCTCTTCCACCTGCTCAAAGAGCAGCTTACGGGTAAGCATCTGGCGATAGCTGCGCCTCAGCTCCGGCTCCTGATCCAGCTCAAGTCGCAGAGCCTCCTGCACCAGCGCCTCGGTGGTAATCAACTCGTCCAGCCGTTGACGCAGGGCAGCCTCCATCCCCTTGTCAATAGCTGCCGGAGACCGATGCTCCAGGTATTGTTGCAGGGTGGTCAAGGTGATCGTTTCCCTGCCGACCATCGCCACCGCATCCGCTGCCACCTGCACAGTCTGCTCCGAATCACCTTTCGTCACCTGTTCTCTACCGCCATCACAGCCGAAAAGAGCAAACATCAGAAAAAAGGCAAGGGCAAACTGAACAGCTCG
>DAOVTM010000339.1 GCA_030633145.1 Desulfobulbaceae bacterium | reverse complement strand
GTGATCATCCACAACAGTGTGAACAGTACAATTTTCAACCGGGACAATAAAAAACCTGTTACTGGCCAGGGAAAAATCAGACTTGTCTCCTCGGCCTGGTCGGACAACCCGAGAAAGGGAGGCCCGTTTCTCAAATGGCTGGATGGTCACCTGGACTGGGATCGATTTGAATACACCTTTATCGGTCGGGTGCAGGAGAAGTTTGACCATATCAAGCACATTGCACCGGTTCCTTCGGAAGAGCTGGCTGAGCTGTTGCGGCAACATGATATCTATGTTTCAGTGAGCCACCATGAGCCCTGCTCCAATGCCTTACTGGAGGCTCTGGCCTGTGGGCTGCCAGCTCTGTACCGTGATGACGGAGGCAATCCCGAGCTGGTTTCCTTTGCTGGTCTGCCCTTTATTGATGAGGAGGATGTCTTGGAAAAGCTGGATCGTCTCGCAGGCCAGGTAACTTCATTCCAGCGATTGATCTGGATGCGGAGTATTGAAGACATTGCCGCCCGCTACATTGCCCTGGCAGTCCAGATTCGGGACTGGGAACAGGTTTGAAACCCCTTGACTATGTCAACCTCTGTTACATCTGGCTTAGCTCATGGTCGAACCTGCGCAAAACCTGGTCTGGACGGTCGGGAACTGACACCACACCAATACGGGTAAATTACGGTCATGAGACGGTTCCCGGCTCGGATGAACATGTCTTTGGAGGGCTGGTCAAGTTGCAGGATCTCAACAGAGAGTTTCCCCATTGCAAAACTCATCCGGATATTCTCTACCTGGTGTCCAGTGCGCTGCCCTATTTTCCGGTACGGCTGGCTCGAATGGCTCGGAAAAGCGGGGCAAGGCTGGTCCTGAATCAGAACGGTGTGGCCTATCCCGGATGGTTTGGTAAGGGATGGGAACGGCAGAACCGAGCCATGGCTCAACTGCATGCAATGGCTGATTACGTTGTGTATCAGAGCGACTTCTGCAAGCTGTCCGCAGAACGGTTTCTGGGGGAACGTGGTCGTGAAGCGTCTGTAGTGCTTTATAATCCGGTGGATACTGGTTTTTTTTGCCCTGATACATCTCAACAGCCGGAAAAGGATATAGTCCTCCTCCTCTCCGGCAGTCACTGGACACGGTACCGGGTGGACATCGCTCTTGAAACTCTGCACAAGGTGCGTCTCCACAATGACAGGGTTTTTCTGAAAATAGCCGGTCGTTTTTGCTGGCACGATGATGAGTTGAAGGCGGAGAAGGAGGTACAGAGGTCTGCTGAAAAACTCGGTATTGCAGCCCATGTCAGCATCTGCGGAACCTATACCCAGGAACAGGCACCTGCCCTCTTGAACAGCAGCACCATTTTGCTCCATACCAAGTATAATGACCCCTGTCCCCGTCTGGTGGTAGAGGCCATGGCCTGCGGCCTGCCCATCGTCTATTCAGCCACTGGCGGGGTGCCGGAACTGGTGGGAAGTGAGGGAGGAGTTGGTGTGGCCGGATCTCTGGATTGGGAAAAGGATCATCCGCCTCAACCGTCACTGCTTGCTAAGGCAGTACTGGAGGTTATTGAAAATTTGGAAATGTACGCCCAGGGGGCAAGGAAGCGGGCAGCAAACAACTTTGATGCGATAGAGTGGCTGCGGAAGCACAGGCAGGTCTTTATGGAACTGCTATGAATAAGACGGGAATCGTGCGACCATGACAGAGGATCGTCTCCAGATCGAATGGCTGGACAAGAAAGACCGCCATTCCCGCTATGCGAAGTACGCCTTGATGGAGCTGGCTTGTCAAGGAGACATCGATTTTGTCAAGGTTCGTCCGTCCCATTTTTCACAGGATATTTTACCCGATGCAAAAAGAGCAGAACTGCTTCCTTCCCAGTCTTTTTTTGTCGCACGTCTGGGGAAGCGCAGCTGCAGGGTTATTCTGGACTGCGCCGAGAGTTTTATCTTTCTCTCCCAGGCGATCACCGAGTCAGATCTCTATTTTTGCAGCTCGTATCACCGGGATCTCTTTGAAAAGCGTGAGTTCTTAACCCCCTATCCCTGGCAGAGAGAGTACGATCTCAGTTTTTACAAAGACAAGTTTACCTCCATCGAAGATACGTTTGGCGAATTATTTGACAATATAGTCCCCTTTATCCCCCTGCCCATGGTGATGGATATCCCGGCACGGCTGTTTAGCCGACTGGCTCAGGTTCGTATTGTTTCTCTCCTCCTGTGGCATAAAATTGTAAAAAGGAGTGCAAGGTGGCAGGTGGGGGGATGGGATCCGGAACTTCACCTCTTCAGGATGCGTTACGAAAAGCTGCGATCCTATCGGGAAAATGAGCTACAGTATGATGTTGTGCTGCGCGATGCGCTCTGGGGCTGGCCGCACCACAGGCTGCGCTTGCACCAGGTGCTTCGCTCCCTGTCAGGGAGAAAAATTTATTCTTCGTTATCGGTCAATGATCCCGACGATCCCGCAGCATACTGGAGAGGAGTTATTCCCGATTCCGAGCTTGAAGATACAATCAGAATTCTCAAGGATAAGGTTGTATTTCCTCGTCCCTATGAGGAAATGTTGACCTCGTCACGTCTGGCGGTTTTTGCCACGGGTAAACATTGGGGCTCAAGGATGATCGCCTTTATCTCCCTGTTATGCGGAGGCCCGTTGATGATGGATCCTCCAATGTATGCATCCTATTTTCCCATGTCGGAATTCAAGATCGATTATTTTAATAAGGATTGGGCGGAAATTGATTTTGTTTTACAGCAGATTGACTATGATAGATGGGTAGCACTGCGCCTCCATAATCAACGGGTTTTTGATAAATACCTTGCCCCCCTGCCGGTGGCGCATTATGTCTGCCGCACCATTCGTGCATGGTTTGATGATGAAAACAGGAAAGTATAACTTAATTGAATTTGAATGAAGATGGACGAGCAGCAACTCATTGAATCGGTTCGTCGAAAAAGGCTGATCTTCACTGTGACGACCGGCAGAAGCGGTACAGCGTACCTGTCAAGTATTTTCGGCTATGCCCGCAAGACCCACTCGTTTCATGAGCCAGCCCCCGAGTTTGTGCAGATTCTTCGTCAGGTGCAGAGCGGGACAGGAGATGCACGTTCCTTTCTCATGCAGAAGAAGCTGCCTGTTATTGCCGCTGACAGTGCGCCTGTATATGTAGAAACCAGTCATCTGACCTGCAAGGGGTTCCTTGAGCCATTGTTGGAACTGGGGATTGTCCCGGATCTGATTATTCACAGGCGACCGCCCAGGGATGTTGCCTTGAGCATGTTCAGGATGGGAACCATCCCCGGTCGGAGCGATAAGGGACTGCTGTTTTACCTTTCACCGCAGGATCCGGGAGTGCTTGCAATGAAGGACTGGGAGCATCTGCACGATTACCAGCTCTGTTACTGGTATTGTCTGGAGATTGAGCGTCGAGCCCGCCAGTATAAAGAACTCTTTCAGGGGCAGGGAGCCAGAATCGCAGAGACAAGCCTGCAGGGTCTGAAGACCTATACAGGGCTGACAACCTGTTTCGCGGAACTTGATCTGCAGTTGAAGTTTCCCGCCTGGCTGACCAGACTGCGTTTTAAGAGAGCCACTGGAGTAAAGGTCAATGAATCGCTGGAGACAAAAAAAGAGGTCACCCTGCCCGCAGATTTGGCAGCCCTTGAGCAGGAAGTGGTGAGCAGGGTCATGCAAAATGGGGAGCATTCCTGGCTGTCAGGGTTGGAAAACGGGATTGCACAGGGGGCATAATGGAATCGAGAGGGATTGTCTATGTGGCCACAGGGAGAAAATTTGTCGATGAGGCCCTGATTTCCGTTCGATCGGTAAAGAAACAGATGCCGGAACTGCCGGTAACCCTGTTTACGGATCTTTCGGAGCTGATCGCTTCCCCGCCCGAGGGGATCGATTCCGTTTTTCATCTTACCGAGGTGACAAACTCCTGTCTGGATAAGATGTCTCCTCTGGTGGATTCACCATACGAAAAGACCCTGTTTCTCGACACCGACACCTATCTCTGCGACCGGGTGGATGAACTCTTTGATGTCCTGGACAGGTATGATATTGCCGCTGCCCATCCCCCCTTCCGGGTGCAGTATCAGCTGCCCGGTATCCCGGACTGTTTTCCAGAGCCCAATACCGGGGTGATTGTTTTTAAGAAAAGTCCCGGAGCTTTGGATGTGTTGAAAAGGTGGCCGGAGGAGTATAAACGTCAGATGGCCTCCGAGAACAAGCCGCACCATGATCAACACTCTTTCCGTGCGGCTCTGTACCAGTCTACTGCTCGTTTTCTTGTGCTGCCCCACGAGTATAATTTCCGATCCATTGGCCCGAACTTCGCTGGCAAGGGCAGCAAGGTAAAGATTATCCATGGACGGCATGCCAGTTTTGAGCGGGTCGCAGCCAGGTTGAACAGTAATCTGGATTACCGGGTTTTTCTCATCCACCCCTTTCGGGTCTTTACCCATGAATTTCTGACTTATAAGAGTGGTCTTGAGGTAATCAGTGACGGGATCTTTCAGAGTTTGCCGGAATCGTTGAAAAAGTTGCTTTCCAGCCTTCGTGGGAGATTTACCTCGTAGCGGAGAACACAAATTTGTTGTATTTTTTCTCGTTTCCATTGTACATCCTCTGTATGCGGCAGTCCGGTTTCAAAGCACAAATCCCAAAAAAATATTAGAAATATGCTATAGTCTAAGTCTGGAAATGAAGTTAAAGATTAAAGAGTCGGCTACCAACTTTAGCCGGGACATTTTTTAACCTCCTT
>DAOVTM010000296.1 GCA_030633145.1 Desulfobulbaceae bacterium | reverse complement strand
CGCAACTTGGACGCTCCAGGTAAGCGAGCCTGCGAGACTCCGTCTGTCCTGATCAACCGCTGGAGCGGCAATTAAGGTTCCCACGCAGGAGCGTGGGAACCAGTGGGGTAAGCGAAGTATCATAAATTATAAAGAGGATACGTTTTACCTTACTGAAATTTTTACATTCTTTTGTATCTTTATCTGCGCTTTTCTGCGTAAATCAGCGGCTAAATCTGCGGCAATAGTTCCTCAGCACCATCAAAATCAAACCCCTCAACAGCGGTAACCAAGGCCGAGAGATCATGTTCCGGCATCAATGCCTCCAACTCTTTGCTTCGTTTTAATGCCTCAATATTATGCTCTTTTAAGAGTATTTTCAGCTGTGCAATTAAAGCCTCAACCTGTTGACCCTCAGCGGTTTGACCAGGCTGCTCGTTGTTTGACAGGGCAATAAACCGTTCCAGCCCTTCAATCACGGGATCAAGCTCTGTCAGCACATCTTGCAATGCCGTTTCAATGTCTGCTGCGCTCTTCTTTTGCCGACAGGCAGATTCCAGTACAAGGGCAGCCTGCAGCACCTTGTCTGCCCCTATATTTCCGGCAACGCCTTTCAAGGTGTGGGCGGTGCGGATAGCGGCTTGCGGGTCTGAACCATCCTGCGCAGCCTTGAACAGTTCGGCAAAGTTGCCATGACCTGAATGAAACAGGATTAACAGCCGCTGATAAAGCGCAAGATTCTGTTCGGTGATTTCCAGCCCTTTTGCAGTATCAATGCCGATTAACTCCTTGTCCCAACTTTCTTTTAGAGGCAGATCAGGCTGTTGTTCTTTGACCGGCTTTTCAGTAGAAAGATGATTTTCTCGCTGGGCAGGGGTAATCCACTGAGCCATGGTATTGAACATCTGATTCACATTAAGCGGTTTACCGATATGATCGTTCATACCTGCCGTCTCGGCCTTGTCCCGGTCGCCGGTCATGACGTTGGCGGTCATGGCAAGAATGGGAATGGTTTTGAATTTATCCTGTTTGCGAATAGCACGGGTGGCTCTATAGCCGTCCATGACCGGCATCTGCACATCCATCAGGATGCCGTCAAAGGTCTGGGTATCGAGAATCTCCAGTGCCTCCTGGCCATTCCAGGCGGTGGTGACATACAGACCGTTGCCGCGTAGCAATTCGCTTGCCAGTTCCTGATTCAGGTCATTGTCTTCAACCAGCAAAACCCTTGCGCCCCGTAGATGAGCAATGGCTGTTTCGTTATTGCCCGCTTCCTGGTGCAGGTGGTCGGCATTGCCCTCTTTCAGTTGCAGGGTAAAGTAGAAACGAGAACCTTTACCCTCTTCACTCTCCACCCAGATTGTGCCACCCATTAATTTAGTCAATTTTTTACAGATCACCAGCCCCAGGCCGGTGCCGCCAAACTTTCGGGTGACAGAGCTTTCAGCCTGGGTAAAGGCGTGAAACAGTTTCTCTACCTGCTCCGGAGCCATGCCGATGCCGGTGTCACTGACACAGCAGGTAAGCATATATTTGTCCTTTCGCTTTTCGGCTTGAATGCGAATGGTAATACAGCCCTGCCGGGTAAACTTGACTCCATTATTTGTCAGGTTGGTCAGGATCTGTCCGATACGCAGCGGGTCACCCTTGAGAACCGGCGGAACTTCCGGATCAACCTCAACCTTCAGCTCCAACCCCTTCTCGGCAGCCTTCAACCCCATCAGGCTCTTGATGTTGTCAATGAGCGACTGAAGGCTGAAGTCAATAACTTCGATCTCCAGCTTGTCCGCCTCAATCTTGGAAAAATCAAGGATGTCGTTGATAATGCCGAGCAACGATTCTGACGAATGGTGTACCTTGGTGATAAAATTCCTTTCCCTTGGCGCAAGTGTTCCCTCCAGAGCCAGTTGGGACATGCCGATGATGGCATTCATCGGGGTGCGGATTTCATGGCTCATGTTGGCAAGAAATTCAGACTTGGCCAGATTAGCCGCCTCGGCCTGTGCCAGTGCTTTGGTTCGTTTTTCGACCTGCTCTTCCAGCTCATGGGTCAATTCTTCCAGTTCCAGCTTTGAACTGTTCTGATGGTTGAGCATGGTTTGAAATGAGGTAGCCAAAACGCCCAGTTCATCCTCCCGATCCGTTGCAGGCAGGACTCCCCCTTCCCCCCTGGCAATCTGATCCGCCGCAGAGGTGAGTTGCTTGATCGGTCTGGTCAATCGTCTGGCAAGCAGAGCCATACTGATACTGATCAGGATGACGGTCACGATGACCCCCAAGGCCAGACGCTTGCCAAATCCCAGCGAGACCTCTTCGATCAAACTATGCGATAGACGTGCCAGCACCAGAATATGCCGCTGGTCATCCAAAGGATCGTAATACAGGTGGGTGTGAATCAAACTGGCGGATTGTCCAGGAAGATTAATGGAATTACCAGCAACGTGAATGTGGTTTGGATCAAGAAAATCAATATCAGCAAAATCTTTGTACAAGCCGGGGCTTCTGCCTACGGCCAGGGTAAATTGTCGATCCCGATTCGGATGATGGAGATAGTCACCTTTTTCGTCCGATAGCATAAAGACAACATGAGCCGGCGGTGAATCAAAGGGTTTGCTGAGTGCTGCAAAATCGGCATTAATAACGACAATGCCAAAGATAGCACCACTCCGGCTGTAGATTGGCTCAGCCACCTGCATCACCGGCTGCAAAGGCACCACGAGAGTACCGCGTTCCCAGTTCAATTCAACATTGGATATATACTGCTGGTCGGGCAGCAATTTCATTGCTTTACGAACATAGTCACGCCATCCTTTTGTCTGGAGGTCTTGGTCGGGCTGGATGATAATCTCGTTGCCAACTCGATCCGCACGAACCAGTTCCCAAGCGTCATCGGCAACACCGATATAGCGGATTTGCAGATAGTCGGGTCGCTGCTGCAGCATGAGCTTGAAGTTATTTTCCAGCCGTTTTTTCCAAGACTCGGTCGTCATGTTGAGTTCATCATCATAGCCGTTACCAGCCGCTGCCCGGCAATAGCCGATAACAGGATCCGAGACGGCGATACGCTGTACATCCAGCCGTATCCGGTCAATGTTTTCCTGAAAACGGGAGGTGACCCGCAGCAGCTCTCCCTGCATTCGTTCAATACTCTGTTGACGCAGCAGGGAGCCGGCATCTTGATAGCTGTAGGTTGAAATAGTGAGGACACCGATTCCGGCGATGATAAAGGCCAGCAGGGCAAATCGTGCGGGAAGGGATATCTTCATGGCTGTTCCTCTTTCTGGTGCAGTAATATTCGCAGCGCATCAGCGACCCCTTCCAGAACCTGTAAAACATGGGCAGGGGTTTTATGGGTTTGAAGCGGTGCCCGTTCGGCAATCCTGAAAATGGCAAGAAATACCTTGAGTTCAGTCAGCTCGGACTCAATGAGTCGCACCTGGTTAAATACATCCGTGGGAGTAACATGTTTGCCCGGGGAAGCGGCAAGGGGCAGAACGTCAAACATACCGGCCCGACGCTTCATCAGGTCGATCAAATCCTGCAACTCTCCGGTCTTTGCCAATACGTCAGCCGGGATTGTTGCAGGCTTGAGTGGTTGTGCCATCCAGATTTCCAAAGGAATCGTCTCTCCCAGACTTTCGGCAATGAGCTGTATTTCCGTTTGAATGGTAAGTGCTTCACGAAAGACCTCGTTGGGGCTGGAACCGTTTGAGCCAAGAATAGAATCCAGCAGATGAACAATCTGCTGCATAGTAAAAAAAATATCGCTGGGCTGCTTGTCTTCATACTCATTTACCTGGATTGCCGTCACCCAGGTTCCAGCCTGTTCCATACCCTCCTGTTGATAGATCAGAGATAGTTCTTCGTCTATCCTAAGTGCCAGGTCATAGACCTCGGATGGCGAAAATGCCCGTAAAGGGTAATGGGGTATGGATGTTGATCCCAGATGTTGTCGTTGCCGTAGCAGCACAATTTTCTCCATGATCTCAATCCCCTTGCCAAAGACATGTTGCGGTTGCAGGCCGGGGATCATCTCTGGCTTGCGTATTGGTGTCTTAATGCCGCGCAGGCGACGATAACGCTTGAGGTTTTTCTGGATATGTTCGGTGATGGAAAAGACATGACTGGGTGTCTTTTTCAGGGCGCGGCGATCATGCTGCTGGAGAGGTTTGTCCTGGGCAAAGTCAGGGAGGAGCAGACCGGCCCAGCACACATTCTGCATTACATCATCCGGCGTTTTGCCCATCTGTGCTTCAGGGGCAGGAAACTCCCGTTCCAGTCCAAGGCGGTACTGGATGCGCCGTAACTCTGCCATGACCACTCCAAGGGAATCATAAACATCACTGGGAACAATTATCCGTCTGGGCAGGATCGGCGGTTTGATCGGCTGCATCCAGAGATTTTGTTCTGCAGATCGAATAGTCGCCAGCAGGTCGAGTACTGATTTCAGGGCATGGTTTGGCAGTTTACCCCGGGTCAGCTCAGGTTTGGCGACGTTCGGGGGCAGGCTCTGGCTTTTACGAAGAAACTGAACCAGAGTAATGACCTGCATACTGCGTGTATAGACCTCTGATGGAGTAATACTGCGCAGACCCAGGGTTTCTTCCAGGGCAATGGAGACCTCGGAGAGAGCCGCATAAACATGGTTGGGTGTTTTATACTCTTGTGTTACCTGGTCGTTATGTGCATAATCTGTTTCGTGCGCAACCAGTAGTTCCAATTCTCTGCGCAGTCGGACAACGACACTGTAAACCTCGTTGGGTGTAATATCCCGACCGGGAAAACGGGGTATGCTGATGCCGCCGGTTTTGATGATATTGATGCGGTATTTGTTGATCTTTTCCATGACCTCCAGTGCTTTTTGAAAGACATGGCTGGGATCGTGGCCGGTTTCTATCTCCAGATGGGGCCAATCATTGGTAATGTTGTTTTTTGTGCGCAGCGTCCGAACATCCTCGGCCAGGAACTGCACTTGTCGATAGACATCTGCCGGGGTCTTTTCCGTTGTGATGGTTGCCGTTGTCTGGAATGGGATACAGAGCAACAGCAGGAGCAGGGTGAGGGGGGGGCAGATTTTTTTAATCTGCGTTTTTCTGCGTAAATCTGCGGCTGAATATGTTCTGTTCATTTATTTGCCTCCAGTTTTTTCAATTCAACCAAAGCACCCTCAAAATCAAAGCTCTCAACAGCGGTAACCAAGGCCGACAAATCCTTGTCTGGTAATAATGCCCTTAGTTCTTTGCTTCGTTTAAATGCCTCAATATTATGCTCTTTTAAGAGTATTTTAAGCTGTTTAATCAAAGCACCTATCGGTTGGGTATCGACTGGTTGCGTTGCTTGATCGTTGTCTGATGCGGCAATAAACCCTTCCAGCCCATCAAGCACGG
>DAOVTM010000451.1 GCA_030633145.1 Desulfobulbaceae bacterium | reverse complement strand
TGCATTTGTGTAAAAAAAACTCGCAACATAATAATGACGCATTGGGCGTACTACCCTGATATCGCTTATTGACATTTAATAATATTTTGAATTTTTCCCACTGGTTCCCATGCTCCTGCGTGGGAACCTTGTTTGCCGCTCCAGCGGCTGTACAGGACAGACGGAGTCTCGCAGGAACGAGACTGCCAAAAAAACTCGCAACATAATAATGACGCATTGGGCGTACTACCCTGATATCGCTTATTGACATTTAATAATATTTTGAATTTTTTCTATTAAAATAGAAAAAATTCTAATAATTAAGGAATGATTAATTTTTCCCAAAATAATATGAAAACAAATCAATTTCTGTTTTGCTCGTAAAAGCAATATGTTAGATAATTTTCATGCTGACGAGTCAACATTAGGCACGAATATTGAAACAAGGAAGGCAAAGCTTACACCCATAGTTCAACCGGTAGAGTACCGGGCTTTGACCTCGGTTGTTGCAGGTTCAAGTCCTGCTGGGTGTGCCAGTTGAATTGGTAAGCAGTCATTAAAAAAAGTACAAATAGTTGAACTTTAATACTTGACAGGGGGGGGGTAAAGCCTGCTAAAGCATAAAATTTTTAATACAAGTTTGCTTTATCCGGGGACTTACACGTCACTACAGTAGCTCAATTGGTAGAGAGTTCGTATTCCAAACGATATGTTGAGGTTTCAAATCCTCCATTGACCTGTACCCTGCCCTGCATCAGAAGCTGATGGCGATTGATCGTGGTATCTATGCGGCTGTACTCCTGTTACCGGGAGTTACGGCAGCAAAGGGTGAACAACAGCCGTACCCGTAAACTGATTCTGCGCTCCATCCTCAGATCAAAGCTACTTGAGTTATGGGTGGTCAAGTACAGGCGTAAGATACGTCTGGCACTGGAACATGCCTGGGGACGGTTTCATCCTGAAGTTGATCCTGGCCGTGTTCTGGAAATGACAAAGAAGGGGCAGCGAAGACTCTGGATTTCAGCTCCAGGTCTTTGCTTATCCGGGAATGTTCCATGTATATGGTAAAGGAGGTTGCATCATGGCAACTGTACAGAATAATACACACAGTCACACCACGCTCCGTACCATCCTGCGTGGTGTGACCACCGGTAGGATGCAGAGCGTTGGCCTGATGCAGGTTCCCGCTTCTGTTCGGGCGCAATCTGACCGTCCCCTGTCATGCAGGGGCGAGCCAAACCTATAACACCGCAATGTGCATTCAGTCCGGCCAGTCCGGCTATATTGCCAGGGGCAACCATACCTTGATGATCCTGCCCTTTTCCCTGCGGGAGAAAGCTCTGCAGATTCGTAAGGAGAGATCCTATGACAAGCTCTGTCGGATATCGAAAAACTGAACCACCGGATGGGCATCAGAGGATGTGGTCATCTGGAGGATTTTCTTGATCGATTCGCTCTGGAACTGGATCAATTTGTGGCCGAGTTGAAAGAGGTTTTCGTCAGGCGAATCAGGAGGCTGAGGAGCGGGTTCGTTCCATTGTCCGGGATCTGCTCGACCATCCCTTTGATGCGGAGATAGAAAGAGTGGATGGACTGAACAGCTTTGAGGACTTAACCGTTTCAACCCTGTCCAATCCCCGCTTTTCCAGTCAGGTAATCAGAGAGCGGGAACAGGTGGTCTATTCGTCCATGACGGCCTCCGCTTTCCCAGCAGGAACGGTTAGGGGTTATCTGGCAGGATAAATTCATTGGCACTGATGTCTGGATTCATGAAAATGTGCTGGTGCTGTATAAGGTTACAGAAATTCCAGGAAAAACCATAATCACCTGCCACGGCGTTGTCTCCGGCAGCACGGTTCGGGCAAAGCATGCTGGACGTGATATTATGGCATCTATAAAGAATATATTTGGCGGAGAACTTGCAGGCTATACCGAACTGCTCAGTGAATCCCGTGATCAGGCCATTGAGCGGATGCAGGAGCAGGCAAAACAAATGGGAGCAAACGCCATCGTCAATGTCCGTTTTTCCACCAGCTCCGTGGCTGCCGGGGCCGCTGAGATTTATGTTTATGGAACCGCAGTAACAGTGGAGTGAGCTATGGAACAGATAATAATCTTTATGATTTTGGTTGGTTGCGGCTATTTTTTCGGCTCCAGGGCAGAGAAAAAGCATTATATCTCCATCATTGAACGGGAAAAGTCCTTCCTGAGCATGAAGGAATCCTGCCCCGATGCCACCCAGTTGATCAATCTCAGGATCGAGACCTCCTCCATAACCAAGGGTGCGAAAAAACAGATTGGTTCCATTGAGGTACTTGCCTACGGAACTGCGATCTTTTTCTCCTCCTTTATCTTGTTTTGGGATTATTTGTGGATATTGCCGCAAACCACATCTCACCTGAACTTGAGGCGGATATCTTCAACAACCTTCCCATGGAGTATCTTCAGACAGCCGAATCCGATGATCCACGGCTGGAAAAACTACAGCAGCTCACGGATCAGCTCTGTCAATGCGCAGACATCCAGGTTCCCATTCAGGTACATCTCAATCAATCTGATACCATTAATGCCCTGGCCCTGCCAGGGTGGTCACATCCTCCTCTTTCAAGGATTGCTGGACATCTTAAAAACGGAAAACAGCCTCAGTTTTGTCATCGGCCATGAGCTGGGTCATTTCAAAAACAGGGATCATCTGCGTGGATTGGGTCGTGGTATCGTGCTTACGGCTCTATCTGCAACCTTTACCGGAGCCAATTCAAATTTGACCAGTCTCTTACCCCGACCATTGAGTTGACCCAGGCTCAATACTCGCAGCAGCGTGAGACCCGGGCCGACACAACCGGCCTTGAGGTCTTGCACTGTTCTTATGGTCACGTGGGCGGTGCCACAGAGTTTTTTACAACCATGGCCGCAAGCGAAGATGAGAGCGTTATGGGCCATTATTTTTCCAGTCATCCTGAGATGGTTGAACGGATTGAGGTACTGGAAGTAAAAGCCAAAGAGAACAGATAAGTACCTGCACAAAATTAATTTAACAATTTTTTTTGTTCTCGCTACTCTCGTACCCACGCTCTAGCGTGGGTACGCAGTTTGGACGCTCCTGCGTCCTGTCACAGCC
>DAOVTM010000166.1 GCA_030633145.1 Desulfobulbaceae bacterium | reverse complement strand
ATAATACATATAACTTTAAAGCCGTCAAATGAAAAAAACAGCAATAATTTTTCCCGGTCAGGGATCGCAGTATATTGGAATGGGTAAGGAGTTTGTTGAAACTGATTCAGAGTCGGCAGCCCTTATGGAGATGGCTGAACAGATCTCCGGTTTTTTTCTGCGAAAGCTTTGCCTTGATGGGCCGATGTCCGACCTTACCCGTGTTCTCCATCTTCAACCAGCGCTTACTGTTATCAACTTGATCTGTTTGCAGCAGTTAAGAAATACTCTTCCTGATTTTAAGCCTTCCTATGTAGGTGGACATTCGCTGGGGGAGTATTCAGCCCTGCATGCTGCCGGTGTACTCTCTGCAGAAGATACCATGGCTCTGGTTACTAAACGTGGTGAGTTCATGGAGCGTGAAGGTGCTGCAAACCCGGGAGGAATGCGTGCGATTTTGGGTTTAACCATTGAAGAGGTTGATACATTGCTTTCAGGGTACCAGGGTGGGGGTACTGTTGTGGTTGCCAATCACAATGCTGAAAAGCAGGTAATTATCTCTGGTGATGATGCTGGACTGGATGGGCTGGCTGAACTCTGCCGTGAAGAGGGGGGGAAAGTAATTCCACTCAAGGTTTCTGTTGCCAACCACAGTCCTCTGGTGGCGGGTGCAGTGGATGATTTTGCTGCCTTTATGGATACTATCACTTTTAACAAACCAGCAACATCACTCCTCTTTAACGCCACAGCCTCACTGGAGCAGGATCCAGTGGCTATTCGTTCCATAATGGCCAGGCAGATTGCCTCCCGGGTTCGCTGGTATGAATCAATCAACAGCATGGTTGCTGATGGTGTTGAACTTTTTGTCGAACTTGGCCCTAACAATGTTCTCACCGGGATGATGAAGAAAATTCTTCCACGCAAGAGTCTGATCCAATGTATGCAGGCTGACAACCCTGAGTCAATGGAAAAGGTGGTTGCCGCTATTCAGGAATAGTTTTTCTGAAAAAAGGGATGCTCTGGAAAATTATATCTCATCTGCGGCTAAATTGAAAATAGCATGGGGAAAATCCTGTTCCTGCTTGACATAAGTAAATGCGTGGGGTAATTTAATAAAGTTTTACTTGCAATAATTATAACTGAAAATATGCTTTATCAAAATAATAGTGGGACATGTTTGACAATTTAACAGATCGCCTTGAAGGTGTATTTAAAAAACTGCGCGGCCATGGCAAGCTGACAGAAGAAAATATCAGCGAAGCTATGCGCGAGGTGCGGACAGCGTTGTTGGAAGCTGATGTCAACCTTCAGGTTGTAAAAGACTTTGTTGCCGCAATCACGGAAAAGGCGGTGGGACAGGAAGTCCTGACCAGCCTGGCACCGGGGCAGCAGGTGGTCAAGGTTGTTCATGATGAGCTGGTAACCCTGCTCGGCAGTGAGACAGAACCGTTGCGTCTTGACGGTCGCCAACCGGTAATTATCATGATGGCTGGTCTGCAGGGATCGGGTAAAACAACCACCTCCGCCAAGCTGGCAAAACTACTCAAGGAAAAGGGTCGTAAACCTTTTCTAGTACCTGCTGATGTATATCGTCCTGCAGCCATTGAGCAGCTTCATGTGCTGGCTGAACAGGTTGGAGTACCGGTATTTGCCTCTACCACTGAACAGAGTCCTGTTGACATTGCACGTCAGGCAGTGGCTCAGGCCGAGCAGGATGGTTTGGATACCATTATCATTGATACTGCTGGTCGTCTCCATGTTGACGAGAAGTTAATGGGTGAGCTGCAGGATATCTCTTCTGCGGTTGAGCTGTCAGAGATTCTTTTTGTTGCCGATGCCATGACCGGTCAGGATGCGGTCACTGTTGCAGACAAGTTTAACACCGATTTGGAAATTACCGGTGTTGTTCTGACTAAGATGGAGGGTGATGCCAGAGGCGGAGCTGCCCTGTCCGTCAAGAAAGTCACTGGCAAACCGATTAAGTTTGCAGGAGTGGGGGAAAGCCTTGATGCCCTTGAGGTCTTTCATCCTGATCGTACAGCCTCCCGTATCTTGGGGATGGGTGATGTGTTATCACTCATTGAAAAGGCGGAAAAGGTCGTTGATGAGAAAGAGGCAAAAAAACTTGCCGGTAAGATAAGAAAAAATCGTTTTACCCTTGAAGACTTTCTTGAGCAGATTCAGCAGATCAAGAAGATGGGTAATCTTGAACAGCTCATGGGCATGGTTCCAGGCATTAATAAACTCAAGCAACTGAAAGACGCACCTAAACCTGACGAAAAGGAACTCTTTAAGACCGAGGCTATCATACGCTCGATGACAAAAAAGGAACGGGCAAATCATAAGATTATCAATGCCAGCCGCAGGATCCGTATTGCCAAAGGTTCTGGCACCTCAGTTCAAGAGGTGAACCGGGTGCTGAAGAGCTATACCATGATGCTGAAGATGATGAAAAAGTTTCAGGGTAAGAGCGTGGGCAAGGGTGGTAAGAGGCGTAAGCGGCCAAAGGGACTCAGGCGATGATTCAGTAGCCAGTAACTATATACTAAAAGTTAGAAAACATAATTCAGACAACATAATCCAGAAAGATTAAATCAGAATATTTTGAAGTCAGACAGACAATCGCCCAAGGCGATGTTTCGGCTTTTGATATGGAGGATACAGAACAATGGCAGTACGAATTCGTTTAACCAGAAAAGGTCGCAAAAAACAACCATTTTACCGTATTGTAGTAGCAGACTCTCACGCACCTCGTGATGGTAAATTTCTTGATATTTTAGGAACATTCGATCCTATGCGTGACCCTGGCGTAATCAAGCTTGATACGGAAAAATTAGATGTATGGATGGGAAAGGGTGCTATACCGTCCACGACTGTTAAGTCATTAATCAGCAAGAACAAGGCCCTTCAGGCGGAAGCCGTTTAAATGAAGGAGCTTATCACTTTTATCGCTACTCGACTGGTTGACGATCCAGATGCGGTGCAGACGGTAGAGAGCGAAGAAGATGGTACGGTGACGGTTGAACTACGAGTTGCCAGCGACGATTTAGGCAAGGTCATCGGTAAGCAGGGGCGCACAGCTCGGGCCATGCGGGCAGTACTCTCGACCATGGCCGCAAAAGAGGATAAACGTTCCAGGTTAGATATCCTCGAATAGGTCGGCTTGTGGCTACTGTGGTTCATCAGGAGCTTGTTCTTCTTGGCAGGGTAACCAAGCCGCACGGTATTCGCGGCGAGGTCAAAGTCTTTCCCTACTCTGGTGAACCGGAAGGCTTACTCCAGTACAAAGAAGTTCTGCTTTCAGCGGATCAGAATAGTTCACCTCTTCGTTATCGGGTTCAGCGGACACGGGTACAGAAAAAGAGTGTTTTGTTTCAACTGGAAAACTGTACCAGTCGCAACCAGGCTGAAGAGTTGAAAGATTTTGAGATGTATGTAGAAGAAGATCAACTCCCTGAACTGGGCGAGGATGATTATTACCTGCGGGAGCTGGAAGGCAGGCTGATGATCACTGAGCAGGGGCAGGTGATAGGGCAGATACACGGTATTATGCTGTGCAGTGGACAGAATATCGCTCGAGTTCGCAGTGAAAAAGGAGAACAGTACCTGATACCCCTGGTTCCTCAGTTTATAGTATCAATTGAAGAGGATGAGGTACGGGTTTCCCTGCCGCCGGGACTGCTTGAGATTAACTGTAAATGATTTAAAACTGGAATCTCGTTGCGCTTTGACATCCTGACAATTTTTCCTGAGCTGTTTACCTCACCACTGGACGAGGGAATACTCAGGCGGGCTCGGCAGGCCGGACAGATTTCTGTAAACCTGCACAATATTCGAGATTGGGCCACAGATAAACATTCCTCAACTGATGACCGTCCCTTTGGCGGTGGCGAGGGAATGGTGATGAAGCCGGAACCCCTGTCAGCCTGTCTGCGAGATGTTCAAGCAGGATGCCAGGGCAAGGTAATCCTGCTTTCCCCCAGGGGAAAAACCTTTACCCAGCAGACAGCGGAAAGGCTGTCAGTTGAGGACTGTGGTAAGCTGGTACTGGTCTGTGGACGGTATGAAGGAGTTGATGAACGGTTTAGCCGTCTCCATGTTGACCAGGAACTCTCCATTGGTGACTACATTCTCACTGGTGGCGAACTTGCAGCTATGGTTGTTGTGGATGCGGTAACCAGACTGTTACCCGGGGTGCTTGGCTGCCCGGATTCCGCAGCCCGGGACACCTTCAGTCGAGGGTTGCTCAAGCATGGTCAATATACCAGGCCGCGTGAATTTTGTGGTTTATCCGTGCCAGAGGCTTTGCTCAGTGGAGATCACGGCAGGATTGAGGAGTATCGCTTCCTGGAATCGGTGCGAGAAACCCTGCACAGGCGACCAGCCATGCTGGCATCCATTGAGTGGTCAACAAACGAGATTAAACAGTTGAAAAAGGGTGGTTTGTACCAGGATGTTCAGCGGGTAATGAGAGAACATGGCTGCTAAGTTCCACCCAAATATTCGACTTGACCTGGCTCTGATACATTATCCGGTGCTGAATCGAAATAATGAGATCATCGGTTCCGCAGTCACAAACCTGGATCTACACGATATTGCCAGGGCTGGTCGAACCTTCGGGGTAAGCAACTATTGGGTGGTAACTGCTGACAAACAGCAACAGGAACTGGCTGCCCAGATTACCGGCCACTGGACAGAGGGATACGGCGGCACGGTAAATCCTGATCGGGCCAATGCCCTCTCTCTGATCAGGATATGTGATTCTCTCGACACGCTACTGGCTGAGTTGAGCGATTGTAAACCCTTGGTGGTAGCGACCAGTGCTTCCAGAAATGTCAATGAAGGGAAGCGTATCTCATACTCTGAGCTGCGCAATAAACTTGTTCAGGGTATCCCAACCCTGCTCCTCTTTGGAACGGCCTGGGGATTGGCACCGGAAATTATGGAACGGGTTGATTTGACCCTGCCCTCAGTTCATGGGCCAGGTGAGTTTAATCATCTCTCGGTACGATCAGCAGCGTCCATTATTCTGGACAGGCTGCTGGGTACAAGATGAGTTGTTTGTACAGCATACTAATAAAATATTTTTAAACTAAACGGTTAGTGGAGGCATCCTGCGGGTGTTACCCGTAAAAAGCAAGAAAAGCTATGAATATTATAGATAAGATCGATCAGGAACAGATCCGGCTGGATCACCCGGATTTTCGAGCCGGTGACAGTGTTAAGGTTCATATCCGTATTATTGAGGGCAGTAAAGAGCGTATCCAGATCTTTGAGGGCGTTGTCCTGAAGCGTAAACGTGGTATGATGAACGCCAGCTTTACGGTACGCAAGATTTCCCACGGCGGTATAGGGGTTGAAAAGACCTTTGCCCTGCATTCTCCGAGGCTGGAAAAGATCGAAGTGGTAACACTTGGTCGTGTACGACGTTCCCGCCTTTATTACCTTCGAGAACGCCGTGGTAAAGCCGCTCGTATTCGGGAGCGCAGCAGGATTTAGTTGTTGCTGTGAAAGACAGCAGTACTGTTTTTTCATTATTATCCCCGTCTGATTCGGACGGGGATACTTTTTTCTATGAACGCAGGTTTACCAGACAGGGACTGTCCCCAGTTGCCGGAGTAGATGAAGCCGGTCGTGGCCCACTTGCTGGGCCTGTGGTTGCCGGATGCGTTATCTTATCCCCTGATTGTGACTATCTCTGTTACCAGGATTCCAAAAAACTGACTGCTTCAAAACGCAATGCCCTCTTTGCACTTCTCCATGAATCCGACGCTGCCATAGGGGTCGGTATCTCTTCCCCTGAAGAAATTGATAAGATCAATATCTTGCAGGCATCCCTACTTGCCATGCGACGCGCTGTACTCGATTGCGCTGATCATTTTTCTATGCCCGCCATTGTATTGGTTGACGGTACCTTTGAGATCCCCATGTACCTCCCCCAGCAGACACTGGTCAAAGGTGAATCCAAAAGTGGCTCCATTGCCGCAGCCTCAATTATTGCCAAGGTGACCCGTGACCGATTGATGGAAGAATATCATCAACGCTATCCTCAGTACAATTTCATACAACATAAGGGGTACGGGACAAAGGCTCATCGTCAGGCAATTGCTGAACATGGCCCCACCCCTATTCATCGCAAGACCTTTAAAGGTGTGCGTGAGTTCTGTCTGGAAAATTCTCCGGAAAAACGGGAAAGACAGAGGTGTTTATGGTAAGATATAGTAAAATCAGCCTTGGGCAGAGCGGTGAGGAACTGGCAGTACGTTATCTTCGCAAACAGGGTTATACGATTATAAAGCAGAACTATCGCCTCCGCATCGGAGAAATTGATATCATTGCCCGTGATGGTCACTGTCTGGTCTTTGTCGAGGTCAAGACCAGGCACGGCACCCAGTGTGGAACCGGTTTTGAGGCCGTTGACGAGCGTAAGCAGCACCAGATTGCCAGGGTTGCCCTATCCTACCTGAGTCATCACCACATTGAAGATACTGAGGTTCGTTTTGATGTTGTTTCCGTCCAGGTGCAGAAGGGAAAAGCGGCAATTGAGCTGTTGAAGAATGCCTTTGAATATTATTGGTAAAATTTTTATTGAAAATGTCTGAAAATATACCTATAGCCGTTACCATGGGCTGTCCTGTCGGGATCGGCCCGGAGATCATCCTTCGTTTTTTTGCCGATCACTCTGACTGGGGTCACCATCCGGCGGTGGTGCTGGGTGACCTGTCACTGCTCATCCGAATTGCTGACCAGTTCAAGATACCAGTGCGTCCGACAGGCTGGCTGCCTGGACAGGAGATCCAACCTGGTACAGTACCTGTGCTGGAGTCCTCCTCACTTGATAAGGAGAACCTGGTTTGGGGAAAACCAAACCGAGATACTGCCCTTGCCATGGCCAAATATATTCGTACTGCGGTTCAGGGGGTGCTGAAGGGTGAGTTTGCTGCCATGGTCACCTGTCCCATTGCCAAGAAGGCACTGAACGAGGCTGGGATTCATTATCCAGGGCATACAGAAATGCTTGCCGATTTGACCGGAACCGACAGCTACCGGATGATGATGGCGGGAAGTCGCCTCCGGGTTGTGCTGGTGACTATTCATGAGCCGCTGGCAAGGGTCAGTGAACTGCTGACAGCGACTGAACTCCAGGACTGCATCGAGATGACCACAAACGCACTCCAGAAAGACTTTGCAATCGCAATGCCAAGGATAGCTGTGGCTGGGTTCAACCCCCACAGCGGGGAACAGGGTATGTTTGGCAGGGAGGAAATTGATATCATTGCACCGGTGATAGACCGCTATGCAGGAGATGCCCAGCTGACCGGACCCTGGCCTCCAGACACAGTGTTCCATAAGGCTGCGACCGGTGAGTTTGACGCAGTTATTGCCATGTATCACGACCAGGGCTTGATCCCCTTTAAGCTGCTCCATTTTAAGGACGGAGTGAATGTCACTCTGGGACTACCCATAGTGCGCACCTCAGTTGATCACGGCACTGCGTATGATATTGCAGGTAAGGGACTGGCTGATGCGGCCAGCCTCAGTGCCGCCTGGCAGTTAGCAACTGAAATTGTTGTGAACAGGAATGTTGCTGAAGAGAAAATTTAATTGAGCAATGCAGATGAATACAGGGATGCTGATAGCCTTTGAAGGCATAGATGGTACCGGAAAATCCAGCCAGCTGAAGATGCTGGCCGGTTTTCTGGAGGAGAACGGGCATCAGGTGGTGACCACCTTTGAACCCACTAACAGCAGCTATGGTCTGCGTATCCGTGAACTGTATAAAAATCGGAGCAGTTGTACTCCAGATGAGGAGTTGGCTCTCTTTCTCGAGGATCGTCGTCTCCATGTTCGGGAGCTGATTGAACCGGAAAGAGCAGCGGGAAAAATTGTTCTGACAGACCGCTATTACTATTCTACTGCCGCTTATCAGGGAACAGCGGCCGGGGAAGCCGGTCCAGATGTGGAAGACATCTTTGCCCTGAATAGTTTTGCGCCACAGCCGGAACTGGTCATCCTGCTGACCATGGAGCCTGAGTTGTCCATTGAGCGGATACGTCAGGGCAGGGGAGAGGAACTCAATGATTTTGAACAGTTTGAACAGTTGCGTCAGGTCGCTGAACGGTTTGCCCTGTTTGATGACCCATGTATCTGCCGTATTGATGCGAGTAGGGATATGAAGCAGGTGCAGGATGCAATTCGGGCAGTGGTTGAAGAAAAAATATCGAGGTTTCCGGGAAAGTCGAATGTCGAATAAAACATCACTATATTTTCGCTCTGTTTTTGTTTTACTGGGAGCGGGATTTTTGTTCTTCGGCTGTGTCCCGTTGGAACCCGTTGAGCAGGGGGGCGGTAGAGAGGATCGGGTTGCCTTGATGAAAGACAGCCATGATCATGGTTGCAGTTATTTTTATTTTCTCTGGGGCCGTCATGCCGAACTAACTGCCAAACATCGTGAAGACCTACAGGCAGACGAGTATGCTCGTAACGGTGTTCCGGCTGCTGATTAGATTGTTCGGAAAATCCCTCT
>DAOVTM010000467.1 GCA_030633145.1 Desulfobulbaceae bacterium | reverse complement strand
CTCAACGAGGTCAACGACGGCCCCCATTCTCTCTTAATGGTCATCTATCAGTTAAAGGAGGTCAATGAATTCAACCGTTTTGCCGGGTATAGAGAGGGACTGAAAAAGCTGCTGGAGGCCAAAATATTTGATCCCAGTGTGATGGCAATGGAAAAGGTCTTTATCGAGCCTGGCGGGGCAAGGGCTCTGAGGCTGAATCGAGCCGAGGGTGCTCGTTATGTCGGCATTGTTGCCGGGTATTATGATCTGATTCCATCGCGGTGTACGGCATTGATGGATATTGAGTATGGTGCCAAAAAGACCGGGTTGTTCAAGATATGGAAAGAATACGAGGTCAATAAATTATCCATGAACCTGGTGCTTGGCCGTGATTCTGTCCGCTTGACCAGGGCAAAATATGAGGAAGACGATGATTCCTGAACAGCCGCTTTTCTGGCACCAGGGGTTGTTTCTTCAGCCCCAGCATTTTCAGCATCTTGACCGCTACAGCCAGTCCCTGGTCTATCCGGTTCAGTCTTCGCTCCAACCTTATTTCTGGGGAGTCCATCATGTTGAACTCAATGAGGCAGCCCTCCTTAACCGGGTGGTCGAGGTGACCAGGCTTGAGGCCATGTTCCAGGACGGAACCTGGGTGGTGTTGGGGAAAAACGGTGTCCTCTCGTCGAGATCCTTTGCCGATCGTGAGGATGCCTTTACCGAGGATGAATCCTTTCCCCTCTATCTGGGCTTGAAACAGTGGGATCGGTTTGGTACCAACGTGACCACTGGCAGCAGCAAAGAGGGAAAGACCCGTTATGTCAGTGATCCTGATCCCAGGGAGGTGGAAGATCTCTATCATGATGGTCCCACAGCGCAGTTTTATCTGATGGATCACCAGATGGAACTCTTCTGGGGAGATGAAATAGAAGAGGCACAGGGCTATTCCATCCTGCCCATTGGTAAACTACTGATGCGGGGGGAGGAAATCCTTACCCGGAGCGGCTTTATCCCCCCGGTCTTTATGGTGCAGGGAGCGCCGTCGCTCCTGCAGATACTCAAGCAGATTCGTGAGCATGTCCAGTCCCGCTGCCGGGTGCTGGAAACCTATAAACCGGCCCATAACCAGTCGGTCAAAGATCTGGAACCGGTCAGTCTCCACTATCTGTCAGCCCTGAAAACATTGAACAAATACCTGGCTCTGCTCCATCATCTCATAGAGACACCCAGGATTCACCCCTGGGATCTGTTTGGCATCCTGCGTCAGCTCATCGGTGAACTGAGTACCTTTGGTGACCGAATGAACGCCCTGGGACAGCTGCGTGACGGGGCAGAGCTGCTCCCGGCCTATAATCATCTTGATTTGGAAACCTGTTTTGGCGAGGCCACCCGCATTATCGGCGAACTGCTGGACTCCATTGTCATCGGCTCGGAAAATATCATCACCTTGATACGGAATCAGGATATGTTCTCCTGTGAAGTACCCCTGGAGATGCTGCGCCAGCGAGGGCTGTACTGTCTCATGGTTCGTTCCGGCGACATGAGCGAGCAAAAGGTTGAGCAGGTCATCCGCCATCTCAAGGTGGGGCATTGTGATGTTATGGGAACCCTGATCGATCGCGCCCTGGGAGGTGTTCCCCTGGAATACCGTTCAGTGCCGCCCCTGGGCATGGCTCGGCGTACCGATAGCTGGTGCCTGGAGCTTGACACCAGTCATCCCCGCTGGCACGAATTGTCCCGAGACGGTCGCCTCTGTCTCCACTGGGACGAGGCAGCTGCGGATACGGCCATTGAGATGGTCATCACCCGGATATGAAGGGGAAATAAATGAGGGGCATGAACCATGAGTCTGGTTGACTGTTTCTGTGAACTCTTTGCATACATTCTCCATGTAATGCACAAACCTGAGCAGGAGCAGGTGAAGAGCGAAGAGGTGCATGATCACTGTCTTGAGCTTGTTGAATCCGCACGACAATGCGGTCGGGAAAACGGCTATGAGCAAGCCCGTTTTGACGACGGCTTATTTGCGGTGGTGGTCTGGATTGATGAAACCATCCTCTGTTCACGGGTATCCTTCCGCCATGAATGGGCCAACCAACTGCTCCAGCGGCAACTCTTTGATACCACCAATGGCGGTGATGAATTTTATGACCGTCTGAACGGTATTGATCCCGGTGATAAGATTCTCCTGGAAGTCTTTGCCTATTGCTTTGCTCTTGGCTTTCACGGCCAGCTCTATGCCGAACCCGATGCCGCAGACGAGAAGAGGATTGAACTGCTGGCCGTCATGAATCCCGATTTTGCCCCGACCCAGACCGGCAAACTCCTCCCGGCCCTGGAAAAGAGAAGAAATGAACTGCTGTCCAAAAAGAATGACGGGGATGAGGAATCAGAAGACAAGGGTAAACTGTTTCCCATCGGCTATTCAGGCAGCGTGGTCGAGACCGGAACCGCCCGACCCCAGTGGCAGTTCCTGCAGATAGCCGCTGTATGTGCCATTCCCATGCTGCTGCTTGCTGCCGGATACTATTACTGTTATTATCACCTCAGTGTTCTGTTGCGTGGTGTACTGTAAGGGAAAATATAAGATTTAGGGACATCCTTCATAGAGCTATTATTTATTCGAGTTGACGTGAAAAAATTTATTTTATTCATTATTCTGCTTTTTGTCATCACCATAGCCGCCGCAGTTGCCTGGTGGGGCGTGGTGCAGCGTGCCTGGCCGCTCTGGGTCGGGGTGGCCATGGCTGCCGGCATCCTGGGCCTTTTCCTCTTTAT
>DAOVTM010000271.1 GCA_030633145.1 Desulfobulbaceae bacterium | reverse complement strand
GTCTGAAATGACTGTCTTGTTCCTTTTCCGCCTGCCCGACCTGATCATCTTCCTGCCGAAAAATAAGTTCATAGCCATCCTCGGTCAGCTTATACCCGTTCAGGGTGGGATGGGGAGCCCGGCAGACCTCTTCAAAGAGATCCCGGTTGTAGAGAACGGTTGAACCGGCGAGATCAAAACGATCCCGGTCATAGATGATCCCCTCCACCCGGTTTCGGGGCGAGGTTGGATAGCTGATCCCCCTGGTCGCACCAAAGAGCATGCCTTGACAGCGGGGTGCGTCCTCTCGATGTGCTATTGCCCGGTGAAGAAAACGCTGGATCGTCCCCAGCCAGCCAATGTCCACCAAGGCAACATCAGGGTAGTCAAAGAAAGACTGCGCTTCAAGATAACGCATCAGAGCCTGGTTAGCAGGCAGGGTCTGCTTTCTGACCTCGTCCTGAAACTTATTGTCCTCAAGCAGCTCATTAAAGCGGAGCCGGTTTTGCGGGACAAATCCCTCGTGTATCGGTGACAATACCGTTGTGCTGGAGAGTTCATGACGGGAGAGGTGGTTATCAAACGCTGTCACCTGTAAGCCGAAAACCCGGCAGACATCGTGAAAGTCCCTGTTGCCGGGAGGTAGAAAGACAATGTCTGCCAGCTCACGATCAAGTCCGCTGTAGGCACAGGCAGCCGGTGCCAGGGCCATGCGGCTGACATAGAGATAGGAGGTCTCGGGCAGGGTTACTCCGGCATAGACCCTGGGTACAACCTTATTCCAGACTCGTTCAAAGAGCCAGCCCTCCCGGGAAAAGAAATAGAGCCGCCTGATTTCACCCTGCATACACCGCTCCGCCACTCCCTGCACAAAGGCGGACAGCAGTGGAGACAACAGGTTGTACCCCTTGACATAGAGGGGATGCTGCTTTTTGTTTTCCCCTTCCAGGGGCAGCATGAGCTGCTGCAAAGCCCTGCCCCGGTAAAAGGGCTGCCCAAGGGCGTAATGATGGTAACGACGGGCCAGAGATTTACGCATTTTTTCCAGTCCGTCACGGAGGACAAGGGCATGAATGCCCGCCTCAACGGGCCGGAATCCATCTGAAATCGGATTGTCCCCGATGTGCAGCCAGGAATCATACTGGAGAGAAAATCGTTCCCGCAGGATGGGGAATGCCCTGCCCGATGCCTTGGCAAGGAAACTGTCTGCCGAGGAGATCACCGCATCCACCTGATCGAAAAAACCAGCATGTTCAATAAGTTTTTCCAGGAAAGCCGCAGGCAGATAGACATCCGAGACTACCAGGATTATTTTCCCAGCCTCTTTCAGCTCCGTCAGCCAGTTGACCAGATCCTGACGGGGAACCAGAACTGCATTCTCCAGCGACAGTTCATAGTCGGTAACCTCCTGCAGCAGGGTATCATCGTCCTGATGGCCGAAAACAGCCTCAACCACCTGCCCCATATAGTCGGGGTAACACGCCTCATGGTCATCAAAGCGGCTGCCGGTATCGGCTCGTTGGGCAGTCTCAAAATCGTTGCGCAGCTTCTCCACCTGCTGCGCACTGCATCTGATGCCCTCTTGCCCGGCTCGATTGCTGATGAAGCGGGCCACTGGTGGTTTGACCAGATCCGGGTCATGGATACGGCGGATCACCAGGGTATCAAAGAGGTCAAAGGAGACTGTATCGTATTGGGATGCGATTTTTTGTCCCCTGCGAATGAGCTTATCCAGAGAATAAAACTGTTCCGCCTTGACAATCGTACTCATGTTTCAAGCTCCGCAAAGCGAGGCAGGAGAAACCCGGCCAGAATATAGAGGGTAAAGGCAGCAAAGAGGGTGAAGACAAAACCGAAATAGGTCGCAGCCAGGACACTCAGCACACTGCCCAGCACGGTAAAGAGACCGTTAACCGCCCAGGCCCAGCCCACGGCTCCCCTTCCTTTTGCATGGGAACCGGCAATGCCGATGGCAAAGGGCATTCCCAGGAACATGCCCAGAGGGAAAATAAGGGCTGCGGTGGCACCAATACGCACGCCTGTAGGCCACTGGAGGCAGAAATCGAGCATTGGCTCCTTGAGGAGAAGCAACAGGCCGCCATAGAGTGGAATACCAATAAAGGGAAGAAAGCGACCGAAACTTTTTTTCGCCAGAGCCAGCCTGTCGGTGAGGTAACTGCCTGCTCCTGCCGCAATGAGAAAGGCCGCCACCACAGCCACATAGGTGTAAAGAGGATAGCCGATCAGCTTATGAAACAACTGGATAAAGATCAGTTCAATAGCGATAAAGCCACTGCCGAGACAGGCAAAATAGGTGACAAAGGAGAGCTTACCCTTCCAGGGTGTTCTCCCCACCCTGGAGAAGAGGAGCGGTCCGAACAGGCAGAACAGGGCAATAACCAGGGCAGCCCCGGTCGTTACCAGCAGATGGATAACATCCATGGGAATGCCATGTTTGATGGAATCGTTGAGCAGCACCTTGAGGGAACGATCCACATAGGGTTCGCTGTAGGAAACCGGGGCCAGTCGTTTGCGGAAATGATTAAAGAAGGGCTGGTCATCGGTGGGGATCTCAATCCGGTAAGGGATCGATGCCTGCAACTCCGCAGGCAGGCGGCCAATGAAAAAACCCGGATCAATACCGGACTTATCCACCTGCAGCGGATTATGGATCAGCTTGAAATGATAGCGCATCAAGCCATGTACCCGATCAAACTCATCCTGGGTCCAGGGCTGCATCTTGATCAACAGGGTGGGTAGGTTGGCCCAGGTCTGGGAGTAATAAATCAGGACATGACGGGCAAAATCACCCCGCCCCATTTCCCACCATGCCTTAGCCGCAGTCAGCAGCATCTTGGGATAAACATGGTGGTTGATATGCAATACCCCGTTGTCACTGAGATGGGTAAAGTACTCCTTATATGCCTCAACCGTCTGCAGATAGTTGGGTGAAACTGCCCCAGAACCTGAGGCAATGGAGGCCGAGGTGTGATTGGACATCATCTGGATAATGTCGTAGGTCTTGTTGCCAGCCCGAAGAAAGCTGCGCCCCTCCCCCTGGACTGCATTGACCACCGGGTTGGTATAGGGTTCAACCGCATATTGCTCTTTGCCTAAGCGTATAACCGATCCCACCAGTTCCACCGCATCCACTTCGCTGGCACCAAAGGTCACTGCAGCCTTAGTTTCCTGACCGCCTGCGGCACCAACAATCAACACCCTGGCCTTGCTGCCCTCCTTGAGCCAGTGGGAGGCATAGACATAGCGATCCCAAAAATGCCTGGTGGTGTCGGCCGGCAGGGCCTGTCTCAACTTTGCATAATCACCGTCGAAATTATAATAATAGCTGGTCTGGGTGCCTCCATCATAGGCGATCCAGGTAAATTTCTCAGCGTATTTGATCAAATCAATACGGGCGATTCGATCCCATTTGGTCAAGATGGGCGGCTTACCAGTGAGGTAAACAATCCCCCGCTTATTCATGTGAAAGGGTATTTCCAGATAATCGCCCTTGCTGAAGAACGGTGAAGCAGCAAGTCCAATCGCAACCAAGAGTACGGGGACTTTAAACAGGTTGGAACGGATCAACAGGGCCGCTCCGGTCAGGGTCAGAGCCGAGACCAGGAAGAGCAGGCCGGGACCACCAAAGGAGGGAATGAGCAGGGGAACAAGGACACAGCCCAGTGATGCCCCGACCAGATCCCAGGCATACAGCTTTCCGAACCGGTCGGCGTATTCGGTAAAAAGGAGAGAAAGGATAAAGCCGCTGAGAAAAAAGGGCAGCAGCAGTCCGGAAAAGGTCAGCAGAACCTTGCCCCCCAGAGAGGCTACACTGGTAAACTCGTTAAAATCAATCCGCAGCACAGAGAGCAGCCAGAATACCCCTATATAGCTTGCTGCCAAGGTGATTGTCAGGGGTATGGAAAGCGAGGGCTTCCAGCTCAGACGATGGGCGAAAATAGAGGTCATTACTCCGGCAATGCCAAAGCCCAGCAGAGCCAGCGTAATGACCATGTAGGCAAAATGGGGATACCAGAGGATGTCCAGAATTCGGATCAGGCTCAACTCGTAAAACAGGGTTGAAAGGGCAATGAAGGCAACGTACCCATACACTGTTCCCGGAGGAGTTTTTATATTCTTCTTATTCAGCTCAACCATCATAAGCAGTCCGTATTAGTAGCATGTATTTTATTTTTTTCTTTACCCTTTCTGTTCTCTATGGCAAGACAGCCTCTTTATTATCAGATTCAGACAATAAATTCAACGCTTCATACGCTATCACTCTGACACATCAATTTTTTCTCCACCCGTGACCGCCTTGATTGTCAAGGAACGGAGCAGGTACTCTCCAGCCTGTCGGCCTATATCAATCCGGATCAATCCACGGACATCAGAGTGGGGCAGCCGGAATAACAAACGGTTTCTTCCCTTGTTGACCCTTTGTTCCACCACCTGATGGGGAACAATATGCTCCTGATTATCGCCAACTGTAAAATAAAGAGCAAACATGGTCTCAGCAGGGGCATCAAGCTCCACTTCAACCAGATAACGGACTCTTTTTGCAGCACTATTTTTCTCCGGCAGAAACGGCAGGGCAAAAAACGGATCCTTGCCACTTGCCTGTATAAATATCCCATCGTCATGGTTCTCAAGGTGGACATCATTGGGAACAAGCACGCTATTGAGGTTCAGGGAACTATCCACCCGCAGGGCAATATTGTATGCTGCCTCATACTGTTCTGCGAGGAGAGCAGCCTCCAGGGATGGATCCGGGGTCAGAGCCTTGCCCAGATTTCTCGCCACCCACACTTCAATGACAATATCAGGCTGCTCAATGGCAATCAACTCTTCAAGCTCATTAAACTTGATATAGGGTGAATAAATAACCCGTTTAAACCGTTCATTAAAATAACGGTGTAGAAAACGGCCAAAGGAATCATGGATAACCAGAGCCGTCAACTCCTGCTGGGGACAGCCATTCTCCATCGGATATCGCCTATGATCATCGCTGACCAAAGTCTGCAACTCCTTGAGCGAAGCAGGCGGAAAATTAGCCTTACCAGCAACACAGCTTTCCCGGATGCTGATCACCGGCACCTCCTCTTCAACCACCTTTTCCATGTGCATAAGCATGGATAAATCCCCGAAAAAAGCAGTCTCCGTATATGAAATCTCAGCCTCAGTTATTGGCTTAATCCGGTTGGGAAACCAGTCTGCGATAACAGTCATCATCCGGTTAAAGGCCAGCAGGGCACCGTCATTACTCCAGTGGGTGTCTGTCTTGAAGTAGAGCTGCTGCTCTGCTTTTTTGTTGAGAAAAAAAGAGTAGAGATCAACGACCTCATGAAAATCCGCCTCATTATACAGGAATGGGACAAACTGTTCATAAAAAGTCTCCCCCCGATTTCGGCGCACTCGGTAAGGAACGTATTCATCATAGATTGAGATTTTATTAGGGATGGGGACAAAGAGATAGCGTACCCCAAGCCCGGCCAGCCAGTCACGACGATCACTCAGGGTTGCAGCGTGTTTACTCAGCAAAACCTGACTGACCAACCGCTGCCCGACATAATCTTCCAGCACAGACTCGCCTGTATAAAAAAACCAGTCGTCTTTGCCCTGCAGGACAAAATTTGAGGGGGATACCCTGAAAAATTTCAGGGAGAACCCATTATAGAGCCTGATCAGACCATCACGAAAACCAAAATGATCATTGTAGTAGGTGTCAAACTGTTGCGGAAAAAGAGAACCACTGGCAAGGCTTCG
>DAOVTM010000386.1 GCA_030633145.1 Desulfobulbaceae bacterium | reverse complement strand
ATTTGCGGCAGAAGAACCTGAGACATTAACCGTCACCTGTTCATTGTAAGTGCCGCTCCTTACATAAACCGTACTGCCAGCCAATACTGTATTCGCAGCCTTTTGAATTGTCTCCCATGGCTGGCTTTCTGAACCCGGCTGACTGTCATTGCCGCCTGTCGCAACATAGTAGTCGCCAGCTATGGCAACTCCTGTGGGGACAGTTGTAAGGAATGAGAAAATAATAAAAAATAAAGGGAGAATCTCCACGGAGGAAAAAGCTCGGTCAGATTTCAGATCACTCTTCATTGCCACTCCTCTCAAACGGATAATTATTACTCAAGTTGATGACTTGACTTATTATGCTGAATATACGCTTTAAAATGCAACTACCTGCCACTACCATAACCGCTCACTATTTACGGTACTATGTAAAACAGTATTCAATTGGTATATATTCGACTTGCTTATACTCGTTTAATCAGTGCGTTAAATGTAGTAGCTTCGGTGCGCACAGCGCACCCTACTAAAATGCCGTGTGAACAGTACTGCAGGGTGCGCTGTACGCACCATGATTATTGGCATTCCAACAAAAGTGTCAGATAGGCTGGTAGGCAGGTAAGCGAAGACTTCGAGTGAAGACTTCCATCGTCAGGTGAAGGATGTCGATAATCAACTCCGAAACTTACGTTAAAAATAATTATAGCATATACATCTGTATAAGACAGTTCTTTATTTACCAACCCTGCGTTTCAGCCTCTTTCAATACCTGTAACTTCCCTTGAAGATGCAATAATGGTATGGTGGACGATGGAAAACAGAAAAGGGTACAGGAAACTTTACCCTCAGATCACTTGCATATTTCTCAAAAGTAGAGTATAGTATTGTTTTATTTTTGTAATTGTCCAAGGATTGCATTCAGGCGAGGGGATAAATATGAGTGGTACAGAGGAGAAAACATCATTTGTGGTAGGGGATATGGCAGTGTATCCTGCCCATGGTGTTGGATCGATTGATTCCATTGAGGAGCTGACCATTGCCGGGGTTGACCAGTCCTTTTATGTGATGAAGATCCTGGATAACGATATGACCATCAGGATACCCACTGCAACCAGTGATAATGTTGGACTGCGCCCAATCATTTCCAAGAGTGAGGTTGCCAGTGTGGTTACCATCCTGGAGGAGCGCGATATAAAAATCAGCTCCCAGACCTGGAACCGACGATACCGCGATTACATGGACAAGATCAAGACTGGTTCCATCTATGAGTTGGCGGTTGTCCTCCGTGACCTGTTGCTCCTTCAAAAAGATAAAGACCTCTCCTACGGTGAGCGGAAGATGCTGGATACAGCAAAGAGTTTGCTCGTTAAAGAGTTGTCCCTTGCCAGAAAGGTTGCAGAGGCAACAGTGGAAAAACAGCTTGAGCAGATATTCAGTGATGCTACCTCGTAACAGGGTACTGTCCAACTATTAGCACCCTGCGGTTGTCAATACCTTGCAGTCCACTCCACCTGTCACCTCAACCTCTTTCAATCGCCAGGTCAGCTCTGATGAAGGCGGTACCCGGCTCGATCACTACCTTGTCCGCCGCATTCCCGAACAGTCCAGATCACGTCTGGCCGGATTCATCCGTTCCGGTCATATTCAGGTAAACAACGCAACGGTCAAACCCGGCTGTCGCCTCCAGGCAGGTGACGAGATTCAGATCACTTTTCCGGAAGCAGTGGGAAACAGCCCCATCGCCCAGCCAGTAGCCTTTGAGGTCATTTTCGAGGACAGTGGCCTGGTGGTACTCAGCAAGCCGCCCGGACTGGTTGTCCATCCGGCAGCAGGACACCCGGATCATACCCTGGTAAACGGGTTGCTCCATCGATTTCCCGAAGTTGCAGCCATGGAAGGTGATCGACCGGGGATAGTGCATCGACTGGACAAGGACACCTCCGGCATCATGCTTGCCGCTAAGACAGAGAAGATGCAGCGGCAGTTGAGCGCAGCCTTTAAAGAACGTCAGGTTCAAAAAACATACCAGGCAATTCTCTTACGTACCCCGACTGCGGCAAGCGGTCGGGTCAACGCCCCCATTGGCAGACACCGGGTGAATCGCAAGAAAATGGCCATCCTAACCAGGAGTGGACGGTATGCGGTCAGCAACTGGAAGATTCTCAAGAGGTATAGCGACCCCTTCTGTCTGGCTGAAATAGCCATTGAGACCGGGCGAACCCACCAGATCAGAGTACACATGGCTTCCCTGGGATGCCCTGTTGCGGGAGATTCGCTCTATGGTGGAAAAATACCGTCAGGCAGGTCAATTACTGCTAATCGACAGCTCCTGCACGCCTCCACTCTTGCCCTTGTCCATCCAAAAACAAGGAGGCAGCTCCACTTTACCGCCCCCCTGTGGCCGGATATGGAGCAGCTAGTTGCGCAACTGGAAAAGGACAGTTTTGCAAAAGGACTTTAAAACCGTCCACTCCATCGGCATTACCGGCGGAATCGGTTCCGGGAAAAGCAGGGTCTGTCGGCAACTGACCCGGATCTGTAACCTTCCTGAGATCGACCTGGACAGGATCTGCCGACAACTGCTGCAAAAGGACGAACCGGGCTGGCAGGCATTAACAACAGTGGTGGATGAATCGCTTTTTCTCCCGGACGGTGAACTTGATCGCAAGGGATTTCGTCAGGCACTGTTCAGTGACAATGAACTTCGAGCCAGGGTTGACGCAGTTATTCATCCCCTTGCCCGCTCGGCAACCGCTTCCCTGATTGCGGCATCCGACAGCATGGTGCTGGTTGAAATCCCACTCCTCTATGAGGCCGGCTGGCAGGATGATGTTGACATGGTGGTGGTGGTCTATGCCCTGCCCGAGGTATGCAGACAGCGGATTATGGAACGAGATTGCGTGTCAGCAAAAGAGGCTGGGCTGGCAATGGATGCCCAGTACAGCCTGGAGAAGAAAAAAGAAAATGGTGATGTTGTTATTGACAACTCAGGTGCATGGCAGAACACCTGTACTCAGATTCAAAATCTTGCTGAATGGTTGCGCTGCAACGAAATTAAGGAGAAGAGGTATGATAAACTATAAAAGATGTGGCGAGAATATGAAAAAAATATGGGGAAAATATTAAAAAACAAATCCGTGTCCTGAAAATACTTGACAGCAGGGCCGGAAACCAATATCTAAAGACTATAAAAAATAATCCATTCCAAATTTTATTAATTGTCTGCTCAGTCCTCCGGTCGGGGTAGTATTTTCAAATTCGATTCTTTTTCATTTCATACATTCAATAGATACCATACGACTTTTTCTCAGCCTCCATATTGCGACAGGGTGTGGGATGGTCACCATTATTTTCTGAAGATTTTCTGATTTTTTTAACAAATATAATCAGATATCTTGATCCAATATTTAACCCAATAAAGATTTCTTTCAGGATAAAGATACACCCTCCACTCGTATTTATTTACTGACACACATTCTGTAACCATAGTGAGGCCTGCTCTTGCTCTTCCCGGACAATGCGGGACGTGTAGCTCATCTGTATTTGACCCTGGATTTTTTTATCTTTTACATATTTTTGTTTTTACATTTTTTTTTTACATGTTGATTAAACAAACCTGAAACCATACCATTTTTAGGATTCCACCTGTGTCTTGAATCCCAAAAAACTAACCTTAATCTCAAATAAAGCTGAAACCAGTACATCTCTGAGGAGGAGATACCGCTTTGATGAATCCCACTGAATTGAAAAACAAGAAAATTAAAGAGCTTGTCACCCTGGCAGCAGATCTGAAAATTGAAGGGTACAGTTCCCTGCGCAAGCAAGAACTGATTTTTGCCATTCTTAAATCCCAGGCCGACGACGATGGTAAGCTCCGAGGCAGTGGCGTTCTTGAAGTCCTGCAGGATGGTTTCGGTTTTCTCAGGGCACCGGATTATAACTATCTGCCCGGCCCTGATGACATCTATGTCTCTCCTTCCCAGATTCGTCGGCTCAATATGCGAACCGGTGATACAGTGGAAGGTGAGGTACGCGCACCCAAGGACAACGAGCGTTATTTTGCCCTGTTAAAGGTCGATAAGATCAACTTTGAGTCGCCGGAATCGGGTCCCAAGAAAACCCTGTTCTCCAACCTGACCCCGCTGCATCCAGACGAGATGATCAACCTGGAATTTGAACCGGATAACTTTTCCACCAGGGTCATGAATCTCGTCTCTCCTCTTGGTAAGGGGCAGCGCGGCCTGATT
>DAOVTM010000415.1 GCA_030633145.1 Desulfobulbaceae bacterium | reverse complement strand
GCACAGTTATCATCGCTCCCATGACGACAAAAGGGAGAAAATATCCTACACGAATATCTTGTCTCTTTCAAAAAAAGAAAGGGCAAATAGTTTTAGACCAAATACGAACAGTAGATAAAAAAAGGCTTGTTAAGAATCTTGGAAGCATCAGTACAAAAGTACAGAATCAAACATTGAGTATTTTGCAAGAAATGTTTGGTAAATAACCTATCTTCCCAAAATATCAAATACAAACAGCATAACAATGCGCAGCAAGTTACAAGCGGGCAGTGCGGTTTTTCGAAATTCAGCCTTACTGCCAAAATCACAGGTTCATCAAAGTTCTGTGCTGTAAATCCCGCTTGCCCCTGAGCTTGATCGATATACCGAAAAAAACAACGGTGCGCACAGCGCACCCTACCGGTTACCAAGCCCGTAGGGTGCGCTGTGCGCACCATTTTCATATAAATAATCTGCGGAAATCTGCGTAATCTGCGGATAACCACTCTACCGAAATATGGCAAAAAAAGAACACCCATTATTTGTTTGCAGCAAATGCAGTTTTCAGACCATCAAATGGATAGGCTGCTGTCCCGACTGTGGTGAATGGGATACCCTGAAAGAGCGTAAAAAACAACCCCTGCGCCCCGGCAGGACAACAGATGTCTTCCCCCTGTCCGGAGAGGACGGACGCGAACCTAAGCGGCTGATCAGCGGTATCAGCGAACTGGATCGTACCCTGGGCGGCGGCATTGTCCCCGGTTCCATGATCCTGATCGGCGGTGATCCCGGCATTGGCAAATCAACCCTGATCCTGCAGCTGCTGGCTGCCCTGGCCGAGCAGAACCACAAGGTACTCTATGTCAGCGGCGAAGAATCCGTGCAGCAGATCCGAATGCGAGCCGCGCGGCTCAAGGTGCAGAGTGAGCATATCTATCTTGCCACGGAAAACTCGGTTCAGGCCATTACAGAGCTGGCAGATAAAGTCAAACCCGCCTTTCTCGCAGTTGATTCCATCCAGACCATGTACAGTGAAGATGTGAGTTCGGCTCCCGGTTCTGTCACCCAGGTGCGTGAATCCACCTCCCTGTTGGTAACCCTGGCCAAGACCACCGGCCTGCCCATTATTCTCATCGGCCATGTCACCAAGGACGGCTCCATTGCCGGCCCCAGGGTGCTGGAACATATCGTGGATACAGTACTCTATTTTGAAGGGGACAGCGGTCAGGTCTTCAGGGTTCTGCGCACGGTCAAGAACCGCTTCGGCTCCACCAATGAGATCGGGGTCTTTGAGATGAAGGAGAGCGGCCTGGAAGAGGTGGACAATCCATCGGCTCTGTTCCTGGCGGAACGTCCGGTCAACGTACCCGGTTCCGTGGTCATGCCCAGTGTGGAGGGAACCCGGCCCATCCTGGTGGAGGTGCAGGCACTGGTCACCCCGTCCAGTCCTGGTTCGGCTCGGCGTACCGCCATCGGTGCTGATCCCCAGCGGCTGGCTCTGCTCACTGCTGTACTGGAGAAAAAAATTGGAGTGACCCTTTTTGACCATGACATTTTTTTGAACATTGCCGGGGGCATCCGCATTGATGAACCGGCTCTGGATCTGGGAGTTATCGTGGCTCTGTTGTCCAGTCTTTATGAAAAGGTGGTTGATCCCACCACCGTGGTCTGTGGCGAGGTGGGACTGGCTGGAGAGATCCGGGCAGTGGGTCAGATGGAAATGCGTTTGCGGGAGGCGCAGCGGCTGGGGTTTAAGACCTTTCTCATGCCCGAGTCCAGCCGTCGTCAGTTGGAAGGGAGTCCTTCCGAGACTATGCGGATTTTGACTGCGCGTACAGTGCATGATGTGGTTGAGTGTTTGTTTGTTGATTAGTTGCTTGATTAAGGTGTAAACAGTGGCTCTTTTTTTGCTGACAGCAGCAGGGAAGAGTTCTCTATAAAATGAATCAAAAATAAAGCGAGGAAAGTATGGATTTTAAAAAACAGTTTATTCAATGCTGGCAGTTAATTATCGCACATCCGATTCCTATCCTGATTAATACCCTGCTACTGCTGGGAGTTTCCATTATCACCCTGGGGATCATGGCTCCGGTGGCTTCTGCCGGATACATGCAGTCATTGCTTGAGATGATGCGTGATGACAGGCCGCCCGAGCCAAAGGATCTCTTTGCCAACATGGAATTGCTCTTTCCCCTGTTTGGGCTTGGCCTGGTGTTGGCGGTTGCGGCGGGCATTGGGTTTACCATGTTTGTGCTGCCCGGAATCGTTGTTCTCCTGGCCGCATCCTTTTTTCTCCTTTACCTCCTGCCCCTGATGACGGATCAGAACCTTGGTTTGATTGATGCGGTAAAAGAATCAATCAGCATGGCCATGGAAGACCCGGTCAGTGAACAGGCTATTGTGGTTGCGATTGTTATGGCTCTTAATGTGCTGGGGAATTCTTTCGCTATCGGTATTATCTTTACCCTGCCCTTTTCCTGCCTTTATATCCTGACGGTTTTTGAAGAGAGAGGAACACGGCTCCTCTCAGATGCGTAGTGGTTGTATGGTATCAAGGTTTTTTTAATGCAACATCTTAATAAATATCAGCGGCTTGAACAAAACGGTGTTCCCGTATATATCGATCCCCAGGCTCCGGACTGGTTTGTCCCCTCCACCCGAACCGATGGTTTGATTCGGGCCGCGCAACAACCTGGTGCATCGGCTGTCACCCTGCAGCGTCTCGATCATCTCCTTGCGGGAATCTGCCCTGAACCATATCTGGGCAGATCCCATTATCTGGGCGAACCTGCCCTGAAAGAGATCTGGTTTCACCTCACCGATACCTGCAACCTCTCTTGCTGCCACTGTCTTTTTTCCTCCTCTCCAGCCAGAAAGGAACGCTTGCCGAGAAAACAGTTGCTTGCGGCCATTGACCAGTCCACGGCCATGGGTACCCATCTCTTCTATTTCACAGGTGGGGAACCCTTTGTTTATCCGGATTTCTGTGCGATTTTGCAATATGTGCTGGACTGTGATCCGGCACACCATCTGGTGGTGTTGACCAATGGACTGCTTTTGCAAGAACATCTGGATCTCTTATCCTCCCTGGATCAGCAACGGGTTCATCTCCAGGTCAGTATGGATGGCCTGGAAGAGGGGCATGATTATCTGCGGGGGAAGGGAAGTTACTTACGGCTGCAGGAAAATGTCCGGGCTGCAACCGAGGCTGGATTGGCTCTGATGATTTCGGTTGCAATTAATGAAACCAATGTTGAACAGCTGGAAGAGATTGCGGTTCAGGCTCATGCAATGGGGGCTGCCGGGCTGCATTTCATGTACCATTTTATCCGGGGCAAGGGGACGAGCAGCCAGTTTGCCCCCATCGGAAAAATTTTTGCGGCCATCGTCAAAACCACTGCTGCCTGCCGCAGACTTGGTTTGCAGATCGACAACCTGGAGGCCCTCAAGGCTCAGGTCTTTGCCGTGCCAGGTACCCGTTTTGACCTCACCAATATGGGGTGGGAGTCTGTTGCTGTGGGGCCGGATGGCACCATTTATCCTTCTCCGGCTCTGATTGGAGTAGAGGCAATGGTCTGTGGGAGTCTGGAACAGGGGATAGAAACAGTTTGGAAGGAGAGCCGATGTCTGGCAGAAATCCGTTCAGCCTCGTTGCTTGATTCGCAGGAGATTGAACAACGTCCCCTCTCCCTGCTGACCGGCGGTGGTGACCCGGATCATTCCTGGCTGAATGGGCAGACCCTGGTGGGGGAT
>DAOVTM010000126.1 GCA_030633145.1 Desulfobulbaceae bacterium | reverse complement strand
TCATGGTCGGGCTGCCCGGGGAGACAAAAAAGACCATGGAAGAGACCCTGCGCTTTGCCATCGAGCTGCGACCCGACGCAATCCAGATGTATCCGGTCATGGTGTATCCAGGGACTGAGGCGTATCGTTGGTATGAGGCCAGAGGATTGATCGCAACCAGGGATTTTTCTTAATGGTTGACCCGGCTGGACTGCATAATACGGTTATCAGCAATGAAAATCTCACTGCCGGGGAACTGGTTACCTTCTGTGACAAGGCACGGCAAAGATTCTATTTACGGCCTGGGTATCTGCTTTATAAACTGCGGTAGATGGTTACCCACCCGGGCGAGATTCGACGGACGTTTAAATCCGGTCGTACCTTTATAAAATATCTTTTGCTGGGATCTGATAGCTGAGGACAAGGCAGAGTGCAGCGGTGACGCACGAGTTTTTTACACAACATAATGATTTGATTTTACAGAAAATACTAAAAGTGAGATGGATTATTCGTCGTAATAGCCTTTTTCTTCCATGGTTTGTCCCCACAAAATCAGGCTAATTTTGACTGTTTTGGTGCTAAAATCATGCAAATTAGGGGTTTTTTCGTCTTGAAACTATTACCCAATTATAGATTAGCAAAATGGCAGTTTTTTGTAAAGCGGTTTAATGCGACAAATTAATACCAAAATCAGTGCTTTTTTTCATGAGTCACCGCTGGGCAGAGTGCAATACTGTTGACAAATTTATTGTGTGGCATATACTGACATTATGAGGAAAAGACATCGTAAAATGTATAATACTATCCAGTAGAAGCCTACCTCGGCATATCTTTCCTGGAAAAAGATTGAGGCATTATTGGTGCATTCAGGTGCTGAAATAATTGAGGGAAGAGGTTCCCGAATTTCAGTTGTACTTAATGGAGAGGTTGCGGTTTTCCACAGACCGCATCCTCAAAAAGAGGCTGTTAAAGGAGCTGTTGAATCGGTAAGAGAATTTTTGAAAATAGCAGGGATAGAATAATGATGAAATATAAAGGTTATACAGGAGTTTTTGAATACGATGCCAAAGAAAATATTTTATTTGGCCGAGTTATAGATCTTGATGCGGTTATAACATTTTGCGGGTCAAGTATTGAAGAAATGCACAATGAGTTTAAGGAATCAGTGAATACATATCTTGAGATATGTGCTTCTAAAAATATTACTCCCAAAAAATCATTTTCAGGGAATATTCGTCTGAGAGTAAGCCCTGAAATTCATAAAAAATCTACTATTGCGGCTCGTAACGCTGGAAAAAGCCTCAATCAATTTGTTCAAGATGCATTATTGCATGAAATAGCAATATGAACCCTTTCATGAGTCTTCAATAACCAGCATCGACTCCCATTGTCCCTGTGTATAACGAATCATTACCAGAATACAGAGGGCAGCAATAAAGAGGACTAGGCACGACCAGGCCGCATAGATCCCCATTCCAAAGTACTGGATTCCCAGAAAGAGCGGAATAATCATACAGCTCAGTGATATGGTCAGTATTACCCGGAGAAGATACTGGGTATCACCGGCACCTTTCAGCACTGCGGCAAAGGACATGTAAAAGGCATCCAAGAGGATGTACGCTGCTACAAATCCCAGAATCCTTGCGGCCATATCGCTGATTTCCTGATATCCACTGTCCTGAATAAAAAAAGAAACAATAAACTCCGGCCAGAGGATAAAGATCAGATCCAGGAGCAAGGTATAGGCCAGCAGGATATGAATGCTGCTCCAGGCGACTGCCCTGGCCTGATCCGGTCTGCCCCTGCCCAAAGCCTGACCAACCATACTGCTGATACCAAAGGAAAAGGCCAGATTTGGCATAAAGGCCAGTGAACTGATGGAGATGACAATATTGGAGGCTGCAAGCTCCACCGATCCCAATCGCCCAACCATGAGGATGAAAAAGGTAAAGGCAAAGACATCCAGGCTGAACTGGATGGAGGCGGGAATGCCGTACCTGAGCAGACGGAAGAGTACCTTCCGGTCAAGGGACATGGTCTTTTGCAGGGAATATTCCTGCTGCTGGCCTGGGGAAAACATCGGCAGGATGAGGACAAAAACCGTCACAGCCCAGGAAACAACAGTAGCGATTGCTGCGCCCTGGATGCCCAATTCCGGTAGTCCCCAGCAGCCATAAATAAGGGCGTAATCCAGTGGGATATTAACAGCCATGCCCAGGATGTTGGCCAGCATCACCGGCCTGGTCTTGCCTCTGCCGGTAAAAAAACCGGACAGTGTCTGGATGAGGACATGGAGGATACCGCCCTGGCAGAGGATGGAAAAATAGATCTCTTCCAGTGAACGAACCTCCGGGCTGTGTCCGGCCAGGGTGAAGAGCGGAGTTGCCAATAAAGAGGCCATAAAGAGGGCTATCCCGGAGAACAGGGTAATGAATATCCCCTGCCAGAATACGATTCCGACTTTTTCAAGCCTGCCTGAACCATAGTACTGAGCTATGAAAACTGCGCTATACCCTGAGATACCACCGAAAAATGAGAGGAGGAGAAAGGCTGTGACCCCGGCAGGAAGAACTGCCGAAATTGCGTCAACACTGTAGTGAGAGAGGAAAATTCTGTCAGTAAACTCCATGACCGTGGTCGCAGCCAGTCCAGCCACCAGGGGAAAGCACACTGCGGTGACATCACTGTAGCGGCTTCTGCCTGGCCATTTTCGCCATTGATTGAGCAAAATAAAGAGTGTTTTTAAAGTGTTTACTCGTTGTTTACTGAGGAAGCGAAGATTAATAACATAGAACTTTGACCTTATTATTGTACTTTGTTGACAGCTTCTTGTCAGGCTCCAGCAAAATAACCCTGTCGTGGTGATCCAGAGTCATGCGGGAATAGTATACTATTGGCTTAGGATGTCCAAAACAATGCCGCTACAGTCCACTCGGCTTCCTTTTTTGCGCTTAAAGAGATCGCAGAGAAAACAGGTCAGTCCATAGCTCTTGAGTTCACCAATGTAAAAAAATAATAGGTTTCAGGATCGTAATTGAAGTTGGTGAAGAGAAAATTGTTCATTACAGCCCTTTGTGGTTACAGTTTCTTTGGTTGGGATTGGTTTAAGGAAGGATCGCTCTGTGGGCAGTTAACTGAATATAAAGACAAAGGTGTCATCATTGAAGCTGATGCGCAGACGGCCCTCATGGTTCCGGCCATATACTTCCCAGCCCGGTTCGCCCTTGATTTCACATTTCAGGCATTGAGGAGAGTGAACATTTTTTTCACGGTCGCACCATGATACCAGGGTGGCAAACTCATTGTCACGGAGAGCCATCAGCTCCGCAGTCTGCCTTGCCTGCTCAAAAGAAATTGCGTAACCAGAAATGGTGAAAACAACAGGTTCCATTATTTTTCTCCGTTAAAGAAGTTCTTAGCTCTGCCAATGGTTCCCACAGGCAGAGTTGATACTTTTAGCAACTCTCAGTTATGGTTACCCAAAAGGTATCCTCTTTAAATTTTATGGTAATCTTGGAGAGCCTCGTACCCATGCTCCAGGTAAGCGAGCCAGCGAGACTCCGTCTGTGGGAACCAGTGCGGTAAGCGAAGTACCATAAATTATAAAGAGGATACCCCAAAAGTATCATTTGGTAGCTGGAGGATGCCCAGATAGTTATCATTTTGTATGACAACAGACATCGTAAACTCCCATTTTCAACAGTTAATATTTTGGACATTTTTTACTCACCACAGAGAACACAGAAAAAATTAGACTCTGTGTCTTCTGTACTCTCTGTGGTAAAATAAGATGCAAATTTTCGACTGAATGTCCATTTTAACAAAAAAAACCGGCGCATCCAATATAGGATGTGCCGGTTTAGAAGAGAAGAGATGAAGAACACTTAATATCTTGCACATTCAGTGCCAGTTGACATGCGCATCTTGACAATGCTCAATGAAGACAATATTTCAATAAGATACTCTTTTGTTTCCCTGTTAGTCCTGCTGCTTATCTAGCTGATAAGTACAATTTTCTATACCAAATAGGCAGAATTAAAGAGGTATAACATTTAAAAAGCAATGCACAATCAACATATTACAAGAAAAGTATCATTTTCAGGAAAGAATACCATTTTTTAAACTTCAAATATTGCTCTATTCACCACATTGTCTATTTCCTTGCCCAGTTGAGCAGGCCACCGGCCACCAGTATCTCACGGTGTCGTTTTGAGAGGTCAAACCGTGCCTTGAGCGGGGTTCCGTTTACTTCAACCGTTACTGTCTCAGCACCACTAATTAATGCCTCACGAATACCGGTGATCACCATATCCGCACCCTGCTCAACCCTGTCATAGTCATCCTGGTCAACAAAGGTAAGGGGCAGGATACCAAAGTTAATCAGATTGGCCTTGTGGATTCTGGCAAAGGACTTGACCAGTTTGACCTGAACGCCAAGATACCTGGGAGCCAGTGCTGCGTGTTCTCGGCTTGAACCCTGGCCATAGTTATCACCGCCAATGACCGCACCAAAATGACCGGCTGACATGGTCTCTTTCATATCACAGGCAAAGCACTCGGTGATCTGGGAAAAGACATACTCGCTGATGGCCGGAATATTGGAGCGCAGGGGGAGAATTTTTGCTCCCGCAGGCATGATATGATCGGTGGTGATATTGTCAGCCAGTTTGAGAACCACCTTGCCGCTCCAGTCTTCAGGCATGGGTTCAAAATCCGGGAATGGGGCGATGTTGGGGCCTCGGATAATCTCCACCTCGTTTCCTTCCGAATTGCTTTCCGGTAAAGGTGCTTCAATACGCTCATTACCGGGTAGATAGGTGTCCGGGAGGGTAAAATCAGGATAGTCACCAAGATCTCTGGGATCGGTAATTACACCCTTAATGGCCGATGCAGCCGCAACCTCGGGGCTGCAAAGATACACCTTATCGCCCTGGTTACCGGAACGACCGGGGAAGTTACGGGAAAAGGTTCTGAGCGAGATCATGGAGGTGGGCGGTGCCTGTCCCATGCCAATGCAGCCAAGACAACCGGATTGGTGAATGCGGGCTCCAGCAAGGAGCAGGGGCAGGACATTCCCCTCAGCGGTCAGATTTTCCAGGGCCTGACGGCTTCCCGGGTTGACCTCAAAGCTGACATCATTATGTACCGACCTCCCCTCCATGATCTTTGCCACTGCGGTCAGGTCACGGAGCGAGGAGTTGGTGCAGGAACCTACCAGCACCTGGGCAATCGGCTTGCCAGCCACTTCGCTGACCTTGACCACGTTGTCCGGTGAAGAGGGACAGGCAATCATCGGTTCCAAGGTGGACATGTCAATCTCCAGCACCTTGTCATATTTTGCGTCCGGATCTGCGTTCAGTTCCTGCCACTGTTCTTCCCTGCCCTGGGCTGCCAGGTATTTCCTGGTGTTCTCATCCGAGGGAAAAAGAGAGGTGGTGGCACCAAGTTCGGCCCCGAAGTTGGTAATGGTGGCCCGGTCAGTGAGGCTTAATTCAGCAACGCCAGGCCCGAAATATTCCATAATATAGCCCACACCACCCTTGACCGTGAGCTGACGCAGTACTTCCAGCAGCACATCTCGGGCCGCTACCCAGGGACGCAGTTTGCCGGTCAGCTTAATGCCGTAAATTTCAGGCATGATCAGGTAAAATGGTTTTCCTGCCATGGCCATGGCCACATCCAGGCCGCCTGCGCCCATGGCCAGCATTCCCAGACCGCCGCAAGTGGGGGTATGGGAATCAGAACCCAGCAGGGTCTTACCCGGAATAGCAAACTGCTCCAGATGCACCTGGTGACAGATACCGTTGCCGGGCGGGGAAAAATGGAGACCGAATTTACGGGCAACCCCCTGTAAAAAGATATGATCGTCGGCATTTTTGAAATCTGACTGAACCAGGTTATGATCCACATAGCTCACCGAAATCTCGGTCTGCACCCTGGGGATACCAATTGCTTCAAATTCCAGATAGGCCATGGTTCCGGTGGCATCCTGGGTCAGGGTTTGATCGATGCGCAGGGCTATCTCTTCCCCTTTTTTCAGCTCACCCTCTACCAGGTGCGCGGCCATTATTTTTTCTGCTGCTGTCTTGCCCATGTCTTTTCCTTCTCTTCTTTTTTTTGGTACTCTAATTAAAGGTGCAAACAGCGCACCTTACCGGGATGCCGTAGGGTATGCTGTGTGTACCTTTTACATATCAAAAAGCTGCTATTTTTTCAGCTGAATAACCCGAGTCCGCAGAACCCCGTCCTGAGCCTCCATCTCCTCCAGCACCTCATCCGGTACCGGCCCTTCACAGTCAATGATATTATAACCGATAATACCGTTACTCTTGTTGGTATAGCCCATGATATTGATATCATATTTGCCAAGAATATTGGTCACCAGGCCGATCATGCCCGGTTTATCGTTATTGATCATGATCAGGCGGGAGTGTACCCATACCGTGGGGATCGACTCTACATTGGGGAAATTAACACTATGGGTAATGTTGCCGTACTCCAAATATGCCTTTAATTCCCTGACTGCCATACAGGCGCAGTTATCCTCGGACTCTGATGTGGAAGCACCAAGATGAGGGGTGAGCAGGATTTTATCGTGACCAATGAATTTTTCCGAGGGAAAATCAGAGATATGACCGGCTATCTTGCCCGCATCCAGGGCTGCCAGTACAGCGTCCTCATCAACCACCGGCCCGCGTGCATAATTAAAGAGCAGAGCCCCCTCCTTCATGGCATCAATAAATTCGGTGGAGACCAGTCCTGTGGTTTTTTTGTTCAGAGGCACATGGACAAAGACGTAATCAGCCTGAGCCAGAACATCCTTGCGCGCCTGGGCCAGCTCAACGGTATGGGAGAGGTTGTGGATATTCTCCATAACCGGAAACGGGTCAAAGCCCATTACCCGCATTCCGTGAAAGGCTCCCATATTGGCAGCCCGAACCCCAATCTGACCCAGACCGATAACACCTAGGATCTTGCCAGACATCTCCTCACCCTTAAACATCTTCTTGCGGGCCTCGACCTCGGCGTTGAGATCGCCCTCCATGGTACTCAACTCCTGGCAAAAGGAAAGCCCGTGCTGCACATTACGCAGCCAGATCCCCAGCATGGTGAAGACCAGCTCCACTACGGCGTTGGCATTGGCACCAGGGGTATTGAAAACGCAGATCCCCTTTTCCGATGCCTCGTCCACCGGGATATTGTTGACTCCGGCACCGGCTCTGGCAATGGCGCATAACTCGGTATAGTCGGCAAGATTAACCGGTGAGCTGCGTACCAGCAGCCCCCTGGGATTTTTTTCGTTTTCATCCAGCAGGTACTTATCGCCAAAGAGTTCCAAACCCTCAGCGGCAATAGCGTTCATTACCTTGATGCGGTATTTATTGTCCATGTTTTCCCTCCGAGCGTATTTCCGCTCATAATTTTAAAAAAATTACTCAGTTGGATTTTTCGTACTTGAAATATTGAGATGCTGCACCGCTCAGAAATACTATAAACCCGTGTTTGCTGTCAAGGGAAACACCTTCTTTTAAGATTCATAGCAGGTTTTGGAAAGGGTTATACCTGGATAAGAACAAAATGTCCTACAGGGTGTGCTGTGTACACCATTTTGTTGGAAGATGGTATCAATTCATCTGCGATAAACCATAGCTACCATCTGCCCATTAAGCTAAATTCGTATCCTGTTTAAATCTTATGGCAGCCTCGTTCCTACATACGGAGTCTGTCCTGTACTGCCGCTGGAGCGGCAAACAAGGTTCCCACGCAGGAGCATGGGAACCAGTGGGTTATCAGATGTTTCCATAATTTATAAAGAGGATACATAAATTCATTGTTTAATTTGAAGAAATTATAGCCTCAGCTATAATAAAAAATACAATTACGCAACTTCTCTCATTGGCCTGATATACGGTGCGGGCAGCGTCTTTCCTTCAAACTCACAATGTTGAATAACATCTTCAATCACCTCACAAAGATCACGGTATAATTTTACAGGGTCCTCGCCATGGATGCCTGTAATCAGATCAGGGCATTTACCAATGTATGTATTATCCTCTTCACTCCATTCGACCCATTTATGATAGTGATCAATTGTTTTCATGAATTATCTCCTCTATTGCCCGTTGTACCTGTTTTTCCTGGTACGTTTTGGGGCTACCAACTTTAGCCGGGACATTTTTTACCTCCTCTCGTTCCTACGCTCCAGGTAAGCGAGCCTGCGAGACTCATTATTATGATGCCACATGCCTGCAACAGATGCAACAATATGTGTAAAAATTACCTTCAAGGTACGGCTTGGCTCACCTCTTCCACCTGTATGACAGGAATAATTTGCCGTTCTTTTCATTTTGCATTATACTCGATCTATCCAAATATCGTTTATTTATGCAGACAATTTTAAACCATACCAACTGAGCAATGAAATCAACACTGCTGTTTTCTTTCTGTACTTTCTGCTGCCTGGCAATTATCATCCTGCCCGCACTCTTACATGCAGCCCCCTCCCTGCCCCGGCAGGCGATCAATATTTCCTTTGACCTGGAAAAGGGTATCATGCAAGGGGAATCAATCATCACCCTGCCTCCAAACCAGGGAATGGAAATTTACCTGGGCGACCTGGCCGATGTTCATGCGACACTGGGCAGCCAGGATGATGATCATACCATAACCCTGCCCCCGACTGATACAGAACAGGTGGTCACCCTTTCCTGGAAACTCGCCAGCCAGGGACACGGCTCCGGCAACCTTATCAGTAAGCAGGGCATTACCCTGACCGGACTCTGGTATCCAATCACGGGTTCAGACATGCTTTACTCCCTGACCGCAGTCCTCCCTGACGGGTTTGACGCAATAACCGAAGCAGATAAACTGGTCACCACCAATGACCAGCCCCGCCTGCTCAAAGCGGAATACCCCCATCCCATCGAGGCCATCAACTTTGCAGCCGGCCCATACATTATCAACTCCAAAAAAGTGGGCAAGATTAACTTATATACCTATTTTTTTGAAGAAGACGCATCCCTGTCAGAGGAGTATCTTGACAAGGCGGCATCGTACATTACCCATTACGAAAAACAGATTGGTCCCTTTCCATTTAAACGGTACTCCATCGTGGAAAATCGTCTGCCCACCGGATATGGAATGCCGACCTATACTCTGCTGGGCCAGGCCGTTATCCGGCTACCCTTTATCAAAGATACCTCCCTTGGTCATGAAATCCTTCACTCCTGGTTTGGCAATGCGGTTCGACCGGACGATTCTGGCAACTGGTGCGAAGGGCTGACCACCTATCTTGCCGATCAGTGGTATGGTGCTGTTCCGGGAGAAGGGAGCAGTCAGTACAGAAAAAATCAGCTTTCCCGCTACCAGTCGTATATCCATAAAGACAACATCACCTCTATTACCGATTTCCAGCATGGCGGCGATTCCCAGCCCATGGCAAAGAAGATGCGGGCCATCGGGTATGAAAAGAGCAGCATGTTCTTTCATCTCCTGCGCAGGGAGCTGGGTGACGCGGACTTTTTTGCAAGCCTTTCACAGTTGTATCTCTTTAACAAGTACAATAAAATCGGCTGGACAGACATTGAAACTATTTTTTCAGAAACCAGCAACAGAGACCTGTCTGCATTTTTTGGACAATGGCTGCTCAGGCATGATATTCCCCTGCTCACT
>DAOVTM010000086.1 GCA_030633145.1 Desulfobulbaceae bacterium | reverse complement strand
CTCCCTCTCGTTCCCACGCTCCAGGTAAGCGAGCCTGCGAGACTCCGTCTGTCTCGCATCGACCGCTGGAGCGGTCATTCATAGTTCCCACGCAGGAGCGTGGGAACCAGAGGAAATTTGCAACTGAAAAACCTTTACCAAATTCCGTCTGCAGCGCAATGGACAGCTTTTTTATCAGCTCCTGCCCATAGTTTGCCCGCTCTTTACCATACTGTTCTTCCTCGACAATGCGTTTACCAATCAGCCAGTACGCCTCCACCATGGCCGTATTTACAGCAGTATAAGCCCTGCTCCGTGCCGACTGGAGAATTTTTCTGATTTCATCGTGGAAGGATGTTTTGCCGATATCAGCCATGCTCAACCCTCAACAACTATTTTTTCATGTTATAACCACAGCTTAAGCATCACTCGCTATACTATATGGTGAATAAACTTATGTATATCGTGTTTTCATTGACACTCCATAAGGCACGCAGGTAAGCGCACCTTTTCGGAAACGGCATTCATTCTTTTCGACAAACCATAGTGAAAATATGGATAATATAAAGTAAACATTCGGTAAAGTCAAAGAGTTAGTGAAGAGATACTGATTAGATGTTTCCTGACCCATCCCGCAGTAGCTGCCATCATGAGCAGCCATCATATTAAAGGTGGAGATAGATCACGCAGCGACGTTAAGAAAAAAAACAAAACTCTCTCCTTGCATCAATGACAACAGGGCCGTATATTCTTCTCAAATAATCCGTAACAACCAACACAACCTCCAGGGAGAAATAATGGCCACCAACAACCTGCCGGATTTTATTTCCGCACTCCAGCAAGCACAGATATACGATCACCCGGCTCCTGATATCCAGCTCGTCCAGACCCATATCTCCTTTGTCCTCCTGGCCGGAGATTTTGTTTATAAGTTTAAAAAACCAGTGGACTTTGGTTTTCTTGACTTCTCCACCCTGGAGAAGAGAAAAGAATGCTGTGAGCAGGAGCTGCTCCTTAACCGCCGCCTCTGCCCGGATATTTACCTGGGTCTGATCACCATTACCAGGGAGGGCGATTCCTTTGCTCTTGACGGTTCCGGCGAGGTGATCGAGTATGGGGTCAAGATGGCCCGGATGCCGGAAGAACGGATGATGGTCAACCTGATCAAAGGGCCGGGTCTTACGAAAAGCCATATCAATGCCCTGGTGGATAAGCTGGTTCCCTTTTACCGGCAGGCTGAGCGCAGTGACGAGATTGACGAATTTGGTTCCGCAAAATCCGTGGCTGTCAATGTCCTGGAAAACTTTGAACAGACTGAAGGGTTCATCGGCCAGGGAGCCATTGATCAGGCCCGTTTTGACACCATCGGCAACTGGGCAAAATCCTTTCTTGCGCAGGAAGAGCTGTTCAGCAGACGCATCCAGGGCGGCTATATCCGCGATTGTCACGGGGATCTCTATTCGGCCAATATCTGTCTGGCCGACCAGGTCTATATCTATGACTGCATCGAGTTTAACCAGCGCTTTCGTTACTGCGATATTGCCAGTGATGTTGCCTTTTTGACCATGGATCTTGATTTTCACGGCCTGTGGGAACTGTCGGAGTACTGCATCGATCAGTTCTGTGAACGCTCCAGCGATCAAGGGGTACGGGAGATGCTCAACTTTTACAAATGTTATCGGGCTTATGTACGGGGGAAAATAGGCATGTTCACCGCCTCTGATCCAGCTGTTGATGCCTCGGTGAAAGAGAGCAGTACAGAGGCGGCGGCTCGTTATTTTGAGCTTGCCGAAAGCTATACCAGCTAATTTCACCATGATTTATGTCTTCTTTGGCCTGATAGCATCGGGCAAGTCAACCCTGGCGGAACTGTTTGCAGGCAAGCATGGTTTGCCCTGCTATAACACCGACCGGGTACGCAAGGAGCTGGCTCGCATAGATCCCACCGAGCGCAGACCCGACCGGATGAACCAGGGCATTTACACCCCTCAGTTCACTCAAAAAACCTATCAGGCAATGCTTGACCGGGCAGCAGAGGATTTGCAGCAGGGAGCCGGTTCCGTGGTGCTGGACGGCTCCTACTCCACTCTTGCTGATCGGGATAAGGTGGTCAAATTGGCAAAATCCTCTGTAGCTGAGCCGCTGTTTATTCTCTGCGGCTGCTCGGATGAAGAGGTCAAACGCCGCCTGGAGTTGCGCGCTCAAGATCCGAATGCGGTCTCAGATGGTCGATGGGAAATTTATATTAAACAAAAAGAAAAATTCATCTTCCCGGATGAGCTGCCGGAAAATCAGCGTATCCTTCTTGACACGGAAGCAGAACCTGAACAGCTGCTTGCACAATTAAATGACCGGATTGATCAGTTATAATCTGCGCCATCAGTGCAATTTGCTGATAAAAAAACAAACCATAAACCTGGAGAAATAACCCCATGTACACCAGAATATACCTCCTCCGTTACCCCAAAGAAACCGCTGACCAGCCGATAATTTATTACCTGGTCAAGCGCTATGACGTACAGTTCAACATCCTGAAAGCGGACATCCGCCCCCATCAGATCGGTATCATGATTCTGGAGCTGAAGGGGCAGAAGGAAAATGTAAAAGAGGCTCTGGAATATCTGCACAGCCTGGACGTGACTGCAGAACGGCTGGCCGGAAAGGTCAACCGGGATGAAAAAAAATGTTTCCAGTGCGGAGCCTGTACCGGTATCTGCCCGGTGGGTGCCCTCTACATCCAGCGACCTGAGATGGAGGTGATTTTCGATCCTGAAAAATGTACGGCCTGCGGTCTCTGTGTCACTGGCTGTCCAGTGCGGGCCATGGAGGTCTGTTTTGATCCGGCCACTGATGGGGTTGACGTGACTGCTCCGGTATAATGAAGAAGAATATTAACCATACTCACAACACAGAGGCACGAATCAATGTGTGACGCAGCACGGCGATACGCAGTCTATGAAGACTTATTTGATCTACCCAATAATGTTGTAGGTGAGATTATCGGCGGAGTCTTGGAGACCCATCCCAGACCGTCTCCCCGCCATGCTCAGGCATCTACAACTCTGGGTGGTTCTATTGTCATGCCCTTTGGGTATGGTCAGGGTGGACCCGGTGGCTGGAGAATTCTTTTTGAGCCTGAACTCCATCTTGACAGGGATATCATGGTGCCGGATATGGCTGGCTGGCGGCTTGAAAGAATGGCATCTCTGCCCAAAACCGCCTATTTTGAGTGTGTACCTGACTGGGTTTGTGAAGTCATTTCACCATCAACCGGCACTATGGATCGAGCCATGAAAATGCCTCTGTATGCCCATTATGGGGTACAGTATCTATGGCTGGTTGACCCTGATTTACGAACGCTGGAAGCCTATCAACTGCAAGCCAGTACATCCGGAAATAAGTGGTTGCTGCTTGCCACGTTAAAGGATGACATGAACGTATCTCTGCCCCCCTTTGACGCAATCAACTTTGATTTGTCGTTGTTATGGGAATGACTTTTACCACAAAATACACGGATTCATTCAATTGAGTCTGACTTATCCACTCATTTTCCATACAACTGCAAAAACTTCGCCTCATTTTCAGTAGTACCGATCTTCTGTTCCTATTCCACCAGCAGTTCATTGGAGTGAATACCCCGTTTTTACGAGGAAAGGAGGATAAACTACACCGAACCCAGGTTGACCCCCTGCGCCCCATCTGGTTACTCAGGGTCTGGCCGACCAGGGTGAGCCGCTTCTTGATCATCGGCTCGCCGCTGGTGGTCTTTACCCGGTCGGCCATCCGAAGGAACCCCTGCTCAATCTGCTCTAATGCCTGTTGGGTGATCTCGGGCGGGTGCCGTCCGGGAACTCCACGGTGAAGGTCACCACAAAGCCGTCAATCTTTGGGAAGACCTGGAATTTGACCAGACCGCCCTTGACCAATTCACCGTCATCATCAGGATGACAATGGCCAGCGACACTTAACGCCAGTTCAACACCCTGTCGAAAAACGGGACATAGCGTTTCTCAATAATCGGAAACCGTATTGGAGATGTGAAGCGCATCCTCTTCCGTGGTCTTGAACACCATGACAAACACGGCAGGTACGCCTTCGATTACCGCATTGATCGGGTCTTCGGTAAAGCCGTCGTGGATGGTTGCCAGACGATCCAGGGTTATGAGTTCACTGGAAGACCCGGCCAGGATAACGATATCGGCAAGGTCAGCACCAGTATACTTGCGACCCACTGTGCGTATGATACGCTTATAGCTCAAGAACCATCCTGAAATAGGCATGGAATAAAACTGACAAAGTTGATATAAAAACCATATCAGGCAGAGCTGATAGCATGAAAGAAAAAATCCGGTTTGATGCTCATATCTCAGATTCGCAAAATGTCAAAACAAACTCAAGGCAGCAACATAATGGATATCCATAGTCTGCAAGACATAACAACTCTGTCAGAAACTGTTGACCTTGAATGTAAACTGGCAGCAGGGCGGGACGGCAAAGGCCAGCTTCCAGCCGATTTCTGGCCGACGTACAGCAGTTTTGCCAATACCCATGGCGGTATTATTCTGCTGGGAGTAAAGGAAAAAATGGGCTGTTTTTCTTTGCATGGTGTTGTCAATCATCCGGAACCGGTTATCACAACCCTCTTCAATCACCTGAACAATCCACAAAAAGTCAGTGCCAACCTGCTGACAGATAAGGATGTTCACGTCATCAGTATTGAAAACCGTAACCTCATCATGATCCATGTTCCGGCAGCTCGTCGTCAACACAAGCCGGTTTATCTCAATGGTAATCCATTGAAGGGCAATACCTTTCGCCGTCTTCATGATGGTGACCGTCCCTGTGTTGATGAAATCGTCAAGAGGATGCTGGCAGAACAGGTAGAAGACAGTCGAGATACCCGGATATTATCTGGTTTTGGTATGGATGATATATATCAAGAAAGCCTGCATGGATATCGCAATATGCTGTCGTCCCATCGACCCGACCACCCTTGGATTCTCCTCAATGATGAGGAGTTTCTTCAGGTTCTGGGAGGTTTGCGACAAGACCGGCAGACAGAAGAAAAAGGGTTGACTCTGGCAGGTCTGCTCATGTTTGGTCAGTGGCCTTCAATTCAGGAAGCCATACCAAATTATTTTGTTGATTACCAGGAGCAGGGGGCAGACAGGAACTCACAAACCCGCTGGTTGGATCGAGTAGTTCCCGATGGTACATGATCCGGTAATCTCTTTGATTTTTTTCTGAAAGTATCGCGTAAACTGGTTGCGGATATCAAGGTGCCGTTTGTTCTCAAGGGCAACTTTCGTCAAGACGATACCCTGCTGCATCGTGCCTTGCGCGAAGCTCTGGTAAATACCCTTGTCCATGCTGATTATAGTGATCGGGCATCAATTTTAGCTGTGAAAGAACCGGCAGGTTTTTTGTTTCGCAACCCCGGTCTGATGCGCGTGCCGACGGAACAGGCTCTACGAGGTGGAGAAAGTGATTGCCGAAACCGGACGCTTCATCAGCTTTTTTTGATGATCAACCTTGGCGAACGAGCTGGTTCCGGCATCCCAAAAATCCGTCAGGGATGGGAAACCGACGGTGGTCACCTGCATCTTTTTGATTCGTTTGAACCGTATGACCAGACCAGGCTGGAAATGTCCTGGGGTAAAATGACGGGTAAAATGACGGGTAAAGTGACGGGTAAAGTGACGGGTAAAGTGACGGACAAAGTCTTTACTTTATTAACCACGACTCCTACCTTGACTATTCGAGAACTTGCCGTCCGTCTTGCGGCATCGGAAAGTACTATTGACCGGGCAATTCGCAAATTACGCCAGGCAGGAAAACTTAAAAGAATCGGCCCGGCCAAAGGTGGTCACTGGGAAGTTCTGGATGATTAATGAAATCCGTTTGAATAGCTCTGTCTGGGTTGAAATGAGCTTGTTTATTGTAACCATATTCGTTACACTGTAACTATAATAAACAGTTTTTTATCAGGAACTTAACAGGAAAAACATTCTATCAGGGAAAACAACCAGTGGCGTTTAATTTTTTTCTGGGAGAGAAGAAAGCGATGGGATTCATTCAATTGAGTCTGACTTATCCACTCATTTTCCATACAACTGCAAAAACTTCGCCTCATTTTCAGTAGTACCGATCAGGATAATCTCGTCTCCTTTCAGCAGCTTGGAGGCCGGATCAGGACTGACCTCCTGTTCCTGTCCGCTCTTGATCGCAATAATCGTACAGCCGCTCAACTCTCTTATTTTACTCTTTATTAAGGATTTTCCTGCAAGCGAAGACGGCACAGGACTGCGGAAAATATTCAACCCCTCCGTGAACATGGACAACTCATCGGGCCGGAGAATACTGAGGATAGCATTGGCTCCGAGAGAGGCGGAAGACATCACTAGATCAGCCCCGGCCCGGTACAGCTTGGGTACGGTGCGGTCGGCAATGGCTCGGCTGATGACCTGAATATTCGGACGCAGCTGGCGGCAGTAAAAGGCCAGATAAATATTCATGGCATCGTGGTGGGTGGTAATCAGCACAGTGCGTGCCTCTTCAATGCCTGCCCGGCGCAGGGTCTTAATATCTGCCGCATCTCCCTGGAGATGGTTGTCTCCATGGCGCTTGACTATGGCGGAACTCTTTTCCACTATGGTATAAGGAATGCGCTGTTCCTGCAGGGTCTCCGCAGCTGCGTGTCCAACCCTGCCCCCGCCCAGGATCAACACTGGTGGCTCACCGGTATGGAGCTGGCAGGATTTATTGAACAGTTTTTCATAGCGCTCCAGCTGCGCCTCGGTTCCGGCAAGTATCAGCACCGTTGACGGGGTGATAATTGCCTGCGGCATGGGGGGCAGGATCTGACCCCGTTTCCACAAACCAACCACGGTCAGGCCGGTCACCTCCCGCAGCCTGGTCTGGGTCAGGGTTTTGTCGATAAATGAAGTTTCCACAGCAGGCAGTTCCGCAAAGACAAGGGAGTCAAAACTGCCCAGCAGGGTTGGACCCATGCAGGTGCCATGGGTTCTTCCGGCCAGCCTGTGACCGAGCATCCGGGTGAATTCGATGACCCTGGTATTGCCGGGAAACTCCAAGATGTCTATGGAGTGTTCGTTATCCGCTGCAGTGACGATGGGTACCCGGTCGGTCAGCTCCCGAATTGTGAAGGCGATGGAGGTGTTAGTCAGATCATCATTGGTGGTGACCACCAGGCGGGCCTGCCGCAACTGGAGCCGGTTATAGGTTTCCGGATCATCATATTCTCCCACCACCACATTATAACCCTGTTCATGGAGTTCCTGAGCCATATTCAGATCCGGTTCGAGCAGGACATAATGATAGCCGTATTTCTTCAGTTTTTTGATCAGGGTGGCTGTGATGGGATCAAGACTGGTAAGGATTATGTGACCCTCTGTTGCCTTGGGAAGGTTCCTGGGGGTTTGCGCCTTCTGCTGAGCCTCCAGCCAGGGCTGATAGAAAAACTGGACAAAGGTGAAGGGCAGCAGGATCAGCATGAAGATAACCCCGGAGAGCAGCACCACCAGGGTGAAAAAGAGGCCCAGATCGGTATGAAAGATAATATCACCGAACCCCAGGGTGGACATCACCGTGAGAACCCAGTAAAAACCCGTGATCCAGCTGTACTCATGTCCCTCAAAGAGCATCAGGGCGTGAAAGAGAGCCGCATACAGGCAGACCATGGCTCCAAGAAAGGCAAAGAACTTGGACAGGACAATAAAGTTGCGTTTTGTGGACTTGTTCTGGAGGAAATAGACAAAAACCGAAAACGATTTCATGGCAACTCTTTAAAAACAGCTTAAAATAAGGTTTCGGCAAGAATCAGGGAGGAGAGGGAGATCATCCCCACCAGCTGATCCTCTTCTTCCACCGGTACCCTGCTCAGTCCGGTATGATGGAGCAGCCCGGCCACATAGCGGATATCCATGTCTCCTGGTACGGTTATGACCGGTTTGGTCATAACCTCATAGACGTTGACATCAGTCGCAGCCCGCCCCGGAACGACCACCCCCTCGACCAGATCACGAATGGCTACGATTGCCCAGGCATCGTCCGGGGATCGTCTCTCCACCAGCAGGTAGGTGACATGTTCGGAACGCATTTTCTCAGCTGCCTCCCTGACCGTTGCCAGCCCGTCTATGGTTACCAGTTTGTTGCGCATCACGTCTCTTGCCCGAACTATCGGTTTTTTTTCGTTAGTCATTGTTTTGTTAGTGATTAATGATTAATTGATAGTTGTCACATTAGTTTGCGTATCCACCCTGCATTGTATCCAGAAAATAGTTTGTTTTGCGAGTTAATTGAAAGGGCTGCATTAATAATACTGATCGCGAATCGCCTTTTTGATCAGATCCATCTGGCTTTCCAGGCCGACTACCTGTTCCACCGGCAGGACAAAGGCCATGCCGGTACCAGGTTTCTCGAATTCGCCAGCCGTGACAATGGCATCCAGAATTCCCTGCACCAGATGCTCCTCAATCAGGCAGAGGATAATGTCGGTCGGTGCCTCCAGAGCCAGGCCAAAAAAGGTCTGAGCCTCGTTAACCCCTGTCCCCCTGGCCGGGATAATAGTCGCGCCGGTGGCTCCGGCATCCTTGGCCGCATCAACCACTGCATCCGTATAATCCGGCTTAACAGAGGCAATAATAGTTTTAAACCGCATTACTGTTCTCCTTGTTTATTGTATGAGTTATTTTTGGCTTTTCGTTTCGCCAGCCAAACCCCAACCTGGGCATAGCCCAATACAGTTATGATGGGAAAGAGGCTGGCAAAGGCGATGAGACCGAAGCCGTCCAGAGCCGGATTACGCCCAGGCACCGTGGAGGCCAGACCCAGACCCAGAGCCGCCACCAGTGGTACAGTCACTGTGGAGGTGGTCACCCCGCCTGAATCATACGCCAGTGCAATAATATTTTTTGGCGCAAAAATGGTCTGGACAATAACCACCAGATACCCCACCATGATATAGAGGTACAGGGGGGTGCCGCTGATAATGCGAAAGGTGCCGAGACTGATGCCAAGAGCTACCCCAAAAGCAACGGTAAGGCGCAGCCCCCACTGGCTGACCGTACCACGGGAGACCTCGTGCGCCTTAATGGCTACGGCAATGAGCGAGGGTTCGGCAATGGTGGTGGCAAAACCGATCATGGCCGCAAACAGATATATCCAGCCGTAGGCAGTCCAGTCAGCCATTGCTGGAATTGCGCCGCTGCCATAGAGAAATTCAGGGTCAGTCAACTGAGCCGCCATCATCTTACCCAGTGGAAAGAGGGCCTTTTCCAGTCCCATCAGAAAGAGAGCCAAGCCAAGCACCACATAGACCCCGCCAACCACAAGCCGCTTCAGGTTGGGGATGGGGCGGCGGAGGATCAGGAGCTGGAAGCCGGTGATCAGTGCCACTATGGGCGTTACATCCCGCAGGGTGGCCAGGAAGACTGTACTGAATTCAATCAAAAAAGACATAATTATTAAATCTTATAATTCATCCAGATCGACCTCGACAAAGGAGCCGTCCATACGCTCACGAACCAGTCTGGCATCTTCCAGATCCTCAATATGTTCCATCAATCGCTCATAATGCTCTGCCGGAAGTAAATATGCCTCAGGTCGGTCATGATACAACACAGCAACAGGCTGGTCGTCGGCTTGTTCGATGATTTTGGCAAAGTTATTCTTCAGTTCGCTGACGCTTACCGTCATGTTACTTAGAATCGTATCCATTTATTTAACCGTTGAATATTTTAGTTTTTTTAATCATCAAAAGAGAAGCAGACCATATCCCATAACAAATATTATGGGCAGCAGGGAGGCAAAGGCAATCAGGCCAAAGCCGTCGATCATGGGATTACGCCCCTTGATGATCGAGGCCAGCCCAACCCCCAGAGCCGCCACCAGTGGTACGGTGATAGTTGAAGTAGTCACCCCGCCTGCGTCATAAGCGAGGCCGATGATCTCCTTAGGGGCCACAGTGGTCATCAGCATGACCAGCACATAGCCGCCAATGATCAAATAATGCACTGGCCAGCCGCGCAGGATACGAAGCACCCCTATGAGAATGGCAAAACCCACTGACACAGCCACCGAGAGGCGCAGCCCAAGGGCGTACCGTTTCTGTCCCTCTTCACCCGCTTCTATCAGTCCGGCCCTGGACGCTATTTCCGCTGCCTCATCGGCTACGGCAATCAGGGCAGGCTCAGCCACGGTGGTGGAAAACCCCAAGGCAAAGGCAAAGAGCAGCAGCCAGAAAAGACTGCCCTTTTCCGCCAGGGCATGGGCCATGGTTTCCCCGATGGGGAACAATCCCATTTCCAGCCCCTGGATAAAGAGAGTCAGGCCGAATACTACCAGAATGGCCCCGAAAACAACCTCCCCGAACTGGGGCAGCGGCTCCTGGATTACCACTATCTGAAAGAAGGCAATGACCAGCACTATGGGCAGCAGATCCTTGCAGGCTGTCCATAGTTTTGTCAGGATCAGACTGGTTACGCCGCCACCAGGCAATGTTATCTTTTTTATCTTGCGCACTCTTATCCTTGAACTTCCTATATTTATTATTTTTTACTGTCCCGGATCAACGACGGAGCATGACCTTCTCCTGTGCCGGGCTGGTACAGGTTCCGCTACAGTTGGGGGTGTTGCCATTCTGACCGGTGGGGCTGCCCAGGTGAACAGCAGGTGCGCCTTCAATGAGTATCCCCCCGCTGCCGTCGAGAAAACAGGCCGGGCCGCAGAAAACACCAGAGCCGACACCGCCACCAGTACCAGCCTCATTACCCTCACTAAGGGCGAGGCTGCTGTTGAGACTGAGCGCATTCATACCGTTGACAAAGACCTTGGAGGAAAACGAACCCGACTCGGCCAGACAACAGTCCGCAGAATTACAATAGGGGATCGGGATAGAGCCGCCTGGCGCAGGTGTCAGGCAGACATCGGGAAACCCAGTACAGCCGCCCCCTTCAAGGGTGTTGATAAACATCCATATTACCTCATGATCATAATTTTGCCCATGACGGTGTTAGAGGCCACTCCGTTGTTGACTCCGGCTTGATCACCGTCAGTGCTGGTAATTACTGTTTGTATATTCAGGGCATTGGTTCCAGTGATAAACACCTTCTCAGACCAGGAACCTGATTCCGCCATTGAGCCACATTGGGAGAGGGAATCGGCGTAATCAACCAAGCTCGATCTTATCCCCTTTGAGACGCATTCGTTTGTGCGCATCAAGGGAGGCATCTTCAGCACGAACCGAAAGACGCCCCCGTACCCGGCAGCGGAAACGCCCCAGGCGGGAATCCTCATCCCCAACCCTGCGATAGAGCCGGTTGACACGT
>DAOVTM010000302.1 GCA_030633145.1 Desulfobulbaceae bacterium | reverse complement strand
GAAACAGCACATCCTTGTCAAAGTTTTGATCCAGGCGTTTTACTGCATTGTTGATAGTCTCTTCAAGGTCGTTCTCTTTTCTGTCCAGAGAGTAAAAGGGATATTGAATTGTAATCGGTTGAGCCAATGCTTTAAAAACAGCTTTACAGACTGAGTTCGCATCCGGGTTTTCGTCATTATTATTTGAGATGACATGAAACAGGGTGTCATATCCAGTAAACCCATGGTCATATCTGCCCAGCAGCCAGGAAAAAACCAGAGGAAGCTCGTTTATAAACCTGTTGTAGAGACGGTCTGCGGCAGCATTGTTATTATATGTCGGGTCATTTATTTTGTCTTTCCAGTATGTTCTTGCGTCATTAATATTTAAACTGCCTGGACTGTAATTATCTACAAAGACAATGACCGGCTGCAGGCTGTCAGCTCCCTTTTCAAAAAGAGAGATGAGTTCAAACATGCAGTACTGTGACGTGAAATACCCCTCAGAAAGCAGAATGATTATTCGATCCGCACCGCTGAGTGTTTCCATGAAATCCTTGATGGAATCGCCTGGATCTATGCTGTTTTCATCATAGGCAATGTCCCACTTCTTGATGTGGCTGTCACTCTCCTTGTTTTGCTCTGTGCTGAGTTGCTTGATTTCAGCCTTTTCCGTATCTATGAAAGATGAAGAAAAGGAATGCAGCGGTTTTTTTTCATTCGTTGCAATCAGTTTGCTGATTAACGAATAATCGCCCCGCCTGGAATAGGAGATATAGACTTTTTTTGCTTCTGAATTATTCATAGGTTGTATCCTTGATAAATTTCATGGAAAATATCCTGTTGTTTCAAGTTATGCAGACACTCCGTAGGGTGCGTTTAACGCACCGAAAACGGTTTGAACCATACCCAATATGCGGATAAATATCACGGTTCGTGTTGATGCGAATATGTTCATGGTGCATGGAATGCACCCTACCCGGTTGCCCGATTAACCATACATTTTAAAGAGGATACCATAGGTTTTCCATTACAGCTCTGTCAACGCCCCCTGATCCAGTTGATGAAAATCCTCAACCCCGGCTATCTCAGCCAATATTCCGCAATACCCTTGCAGCATTGCCTGGATTTCTTGCAGTTCCTGACGAAATTCAGGGTTGATCCGGCTGCTGTCAAGCTCGCCCCTAAGAGCGGCCTGATGCCATCTGGCCGTGAATGGCCGTATCTTCTGATTGAGGACAATAATCGCAATTTTAGAAAAATTTTCCGCTTTCCGGCCCCTGTCTTTTAACAGTTCACGGGTCATCTGAAAGAGTTTATGCACCGATGCCAGGGCTGCCTGGTCATCACCCTCTGTGCTGCCCAGCGGCTGTGTTGTACCCCGGGTGATTAACTCAACGTATAATTCCCAGGCCGCCTGCTGTTCTTCCGGTGCCGGTTTCCAGTCCATGGATACGAAACCGGCATTGACCTTGATTCCGGTTATACCCCAGTTTTTAAATAAATCCTGAATTTTCATTGTATCCTTCCTTGTTGTTTCATAGTGTTGTTAATGATGCAGGTCGATAACAGGGACATCTTTTTTGGAGCCATAGTCAACATGGTGCGCTGTGCGCACCATGCAAGTTGTTTTTGCAGAGATTCAGTTGTGCATATTTTTTGTTGTGCATTTTAAATCCGTAAAGCCTCAGCCAGTCGCACCGCAACAACGGTTTTCCGTACATCATGCACTCTGAGGATATCCACGTTTTGGTTCACGCACAGGGCTGAAACAACAGCGGAGGGACAGTCCCGTTCATCTACCGGAAGATTGAGCAGCATATCAAAAAAAGACTTGCGGGAATGGCCGATCAGAACTGGAAAGCCGAGTTCCTTGAGTGAGCCTATACTGCGCAGAATAGTCAAATTATGGTTCAGGGTTTTGCCAAACCCTATACCCGGATCAATAATGATTCGTTCCAGACTTATCCCCTGCTGCATCATCCAGCTGGTTCGTTCTCTGAAAAAGACTTTTATCTCTGTCACGATATTGTCGTATTCAGGATTTACCTGCATATCCTTGGGAGTTCCCTGCATGTGCATGATGATCACCGGTCCGTCATACTTCTGAATTACCCTGATCATCTCCGGGTCTTTGCCCAAGGCTGATATGTCGTTGACCATATCAGCTCCGGCAGCGAGGGCGGATCGGGCAACCGCTGCCTTGCTGGTGTCAATGGATATGGGAATGGTGGAGGATATCCGGCGGATGGCTTTGATCGCCGGTATCACTCGCTGCAACTCTTCCTCTTCTGTCACCGGCTCAGCAAAGGGGCGGGTGGATTCTCCGCCCACGTCAATGATGTCAACACCATCAGCAAGCATCTGTACCACTTGAGTGTCAATGGTATCCTGGTCAGTAAATTGTCCGCCATCGGAAAAGGAGTCCGGGGTGACATTGAGTATTCCCATTATCTGTGGTTTTATCATTTTGTTTTACAATCAGTTTTAAGAAATAAGGGGTACTGGTAACCTTTTTAAATTGTATGGTCAGCAAGGCAAACGGCTACCTGCATATCCCGAAACACAGGATGTTCTCCATAAAATGTAACAAGGATACCTGCACCGGATGGTCTGAGCGGCTCAATCCACCGTAAACACCCGAAACCCCTGGTTGCCGATGCAATAAATAACAAAACGTGAAATTCGTGCCTCTGGATATTCCAGCCGCAACCCTTCCACATATCCGTCAATTTGTTCGGTATCTTTTTCCCGCAAAGAGAAGTCGTCAATACTAGTCTTCATCTTATTGAATTCCGAGTTAGATAAATATTTGAACTCAATCACCCAGCGCAGTCCTGCGAATTTTTCATTAAACTTGCCTACGAATTCCAGGTCGCTGCGGCCCCGGGGATAGGATCGTTCCACATGCCAGCTAAACCAGTGGGAGAGATAACGACTGCATAACTCATAAAAGGTGGTACGGTAAAAGTTCTCATTGACCTGCTGGAAAATCGCCTCTGGCAGCTGGGAGACATATTCTCGCCAATACCCTGCAAAGAGCGATTCAAGATTCGGCTCATTGACAAAGGCCTGCATATACTCGGTATGACGAGTGGAAACGTCAATATGGTGAATCTCGTTAAAATACTGGGTGAAAATTGTTCGCATGTTGAGGTTGGGCAGTTGGAGCAAAAAATGATCCTTGATGGTCAACATGCCAAGATAGAAAAATGAGATGGGAAAAAAAGATTTTTCAAAAAACTGATACATGTTAAATTTTTCTACCAGAAAAATATCATCATAGCGAATTGTGTTATGGATGGTGAGACGGTTTACAAATTCCTCTGTCTGGGCCGGGTTGGACGCTGTCAGTCTGCGCACCCAGGAAATGTCTGTCTTGAGGTTAACATCGGTAAGCCGCCTGGGGATGGTTTTCATATCCTGCAGCCAGTTCAGGAAATACATTACTGAGGTTGAATTATAAAGTCCTTCACCTTCTGGCGTGACCGGATGGTATCCGTTGTACTGGTTTTTCATAACCGCCCCCACTTCTGAGCGTACCGCAGGGTCAATGTCATAATCATGGAATACTTCATCCACCAGGGCATCGGTTTCTGCCTGGGTAAAACCAAGCATATTTTCAAACTGTGGATTCAGGGTGATAAAAGAGGCCACATTAAAACCCGATGCCATATCATCCATGGTAATGGGCAGGACACCGGTGATAAACACGTTGGCAATGGCACCGGTTTCCCGTCCTTCTTTTAATGTTTTGAAAAAGGTCTTAAAAAAACCATTATCTGCGGTCAGTTCCCGGTACAACTGGTCTTTATTGGCTGTAACCAACTGGTTGGCAAAGTTATCATATTCATCAATGATGATATACAGCGGGGGCAGGTTATGAAGTTTCAGATAGCGTAGCAGCTTGCCGAGATTTTCTGCGACCGTATCCATGATGTTTATTTCCGGCATATCCTTGAGAAAAGAGCTGTATCGCTCTGCCAAATACTTGATCGGATAATTACAATGCAGCTTAAAGCTGTACTCAATGTCGGACACGGATTTCCCCACATCAATAACAGAGAAATTCAGAGAAATTACCATATAGCTGTTCTGGTTTCCCGTGGAATTTTGCCCTATCCAGGTATGGGAAAAAAATTCTTCAAACCGATCTGCGTAATTCAGGTCATAGTAATAGCCCAGGATGGAACAGAGCAGGGATTTGCCGAAACGGCGGGGACGGAGGAAAACCGGATTCTGTACGTTTTCCAGTTTTTGCAGATATTCGGTTTTATCGACAAAATATCCGTTCTTTCGGACTATTTCTTCGTAATTTGCATTGGCGTAGAGAATACGTTTTTTCATGATAATTTCCAGTTTACAAAAGGAGTTAAAAAAGGAGTTAAAAAAGGAGTTACAGGGAAAATGGTCAAGGATTAACCCTGGTAGGCAGCAGACAACGGCGGCCAGCTATCTTTCCAGGGTTGTGCCTCTTCCAGTTGATAGGCCAGTTGCAGGAGCAGTCTTTCATTTCCTGCCCTGGCTGCGAACTGGCTGCCAATGGGTAGTCCCTCATCGCTTAAATTCAGGGGTACCGACATGGCCGGTTGTCCTGTCAGGTTATAGAGCATACTGAATGTGCCATATCTGAGCAATTCCCGCATCAGTCTGTTGCCGTCACCACGGGCTGGATTGAATTTTCCAATCAGAGGAACCCCGCTTGCGGTTACCGGGGAGAGCAGTACATCATAGGTATCAAACATGGTGTTCATGGTCTTTTCTGATGCACGCATACTGTCGTGGCTTTCCTTTAACTCTCCTGTTGCAAGTGTGTTAAACCGTTCAAAGAGATACTGAGTCCACGGTTCCAGGAGAAGATTCGCCTTCTTTGTTCCGGCTGCGGCCTCCAACTGGGCGTATGCTGACGCACCCGCAGCAGCCCACAGGGTCGTAATGGTCTGTTTTAAACGGATTGTCTCCTCATCTGTAAAGGGCAGTACCGCCTTTTCCACCTCATGTCCGGCTTCCCGGCAGAGTTTACCTGTTGCCAGAATTGCGTTTTCAACCTCAATGTCAGGTTTTTTCCCCCTGAAGTCCCGCATAATCAGACCGATCTTCAGAACTCTGGAAAAAGGTCTGCTGATGAATTCATCAGCAGGGAATCTCGCCTTGATCTGCCTGTCCTGGGTCAGGGTGTAGAGGGCAGCACTGTCGCGCACGGTACTGGTAAGATGTCCATGCACGTTGAGGCTGTTGTTTTCCTGTTTTCCATTGCGGCCCCGGCTCACCTTCAGAGAAAAAATACCACAGCAGGATGCAGAGAT
>DAOVTM010000423.1 GCA_030633145.1 Desulfobulbaceae bacterium | reverse complement strand
CTAAACTGGCCGTCAATATGGAGGCGGAGATAGAACTGGATGCCCTGCCCGGAAACTCCTTTCCCGGTGTGGTTGAATCCATTGAGTTCCTGGCTCAGGAAGATGAAGACAATACCAGTTTACGCCGTTTCAGTGCCAGGGTGCGTTTTGAAGAGTTTTCCAGTGGTGTGCATGTCGGCATGTCAGCCAGTGTCAACATCACCTACAAGGAGCTTGAGCAGGTGCTGGCCGTGTCTCCCGGAGCGATTGAGTATCAGGATGGGTACCCGGTTGTGCATACACGCAGGGGTGAGAGTGACCACACTGTCCCGGTCAAACTGGGTGAATCCGGGATGGAATGGGTTCAGATTACAGAGGGTTTGAGCAGGGGTGATCTCGTTCGTGTCAACGCCCAGCAGCCATGAGTCGGAAAACGACGCTGCAACAAGATATTGTCATTGAGGCTCGATCCGTGGATCGTCGTTTTTCTATCGGCGGCCATGACATCACTGCCCTGGCTCCTGTGAACATTGCCGTGCGCCGGGGAGAGCTTTTTGTTATCACCGGCTCGTCCGGATCAGGAAAATCCACCCTCCTGAATCTTTTGAGCGGACTGGATCGTCCCAGCAGCGGAGAGGTTTTTTTCAAGGGAACCTCTTTGAGCAGCATCAACGAGCGTATCCTGGCCGGGCTGCGCAATAATGATTTCGGCTTTATCTTTCAGACACCCCATCTCCTGCCCGACAAGACCATCTTTGAGAATGTGGCTCTGCCCTTTCGTTACGGGGATATCGTCGATCCTGAACTGTGGCGCAACCGCTGCCTGGAACTGCTGGGATATGTTGGACTCAGTCATCTCAAAGAGCGATACCCGGACACTCTTTCCGGGGGTGAGATGCAGCGGGTGGTTTTTGCCAGAGCCTTGAGCAGGGAACCGGAGATTATCTTTGCCGATGAACCCACCGGCAGCCTGGACGCAGAAAATTCCACCCGGCTGATGACCCTGCTACGGGAACAGACCCGCCAGGGGAGAACCGTGATCATGGTCAGTCACGATGCCGAGGCTATTGCCTACGGCAGCAAAACCCTGCTGCTGGATAAATTCAATCCTGGCAAAACCACTGCGTCATGAAACATATCAACCGCCTGCTCGAAGACCTGGCTGATGCCTGGTCCGGTCTCTGGCGGCGACCGCTCCGTTCCCTCTTGAGCAGCCTGGGCATCGGCATCGGGGTCACCGCCCTGGTGGCTATGCTCTCCATCGGGGAGGGGGCGAGAAAAAAAGCCCTGGACAAAATTTCTTCTCTTGGCACCAATACCTTGCGGGTAGAACAGGCTGCGCCCGCTGGCAGAATTGACCATGATACCCTTGTCAACCTCTCGCTTGGCTTGACCAGGGAAGACGGCAGGGAGATTGCTGCCTGGCTGGGATCCAGAGGCACAGTAGGAGTCTATGCCCGCCGGGATAATGTGCTGGTCACTGCCGGCACCAGGACAACCACAGCCACTGTGCTGGGGGTCTCGCCAGACTGGTTTTCAGCAGAAAAGATTGCGCTCACCTGGGGCCGCCCTTTGTCTGAAACTGATATAGAGCAGCAGCGCAGTTTCTCCGTGATCGGTTCCGGGGTTGCCTCTGCCCTCCGGGCAACCGGTCATATCACCCTTAGGGTTGATAACTTTCCTGCCCGAATCCTTGGGGTACTTGCGCCCAGGGGACGGCTGCTCACCGAGGGAACCGGCCTGTCTTCGCTGGACTTTGACAACCTGATTATCATGCCGATAACCACCTTTCCCTACACCAGGATTCTGGCCGGCCGCAGGATGCTTGACGGCTTAGTCATTGCCCTGGTAGATGAGCAGGAATCCGAGATCATTGCAACAGCGCAGCAGATCAGACAAATTCTCCTTCTTAATCATAACGCAGTGGAGGATTTCCGAATAGTTGTCCCCCTGAGCCTGCTGAACGAGGCTCGGGAAACGCAGCAGCTATTCTCCCTGGTCATGGGCTCCATTGCCGGTCTTTCCCTGCTGGTGGGCGGTATCGGGGTCATGAATGTCATGCTGGCAAATATCTCCGAGCAGACCAGGGAAATTGGTCTGCGCATGGCCGTGGGAGCCACCCGGGCCAGGATTATCAGTCTCTATCTCTGGAACTCGGTGCTGCTGACCCTGACCGGGGGAATTTGGGGACTTGTCGGTGGTGTCATCCTGGCCATGGTTGTCCAGCATTATGCGGGCTGGGAGATTGCTTTTTCCAGCTTCAGCCTTATCATTGCGCCGTTGTCGGCGGTGTTGACCGGAGTTGTGTTTGGTCTCCACCCAGCCATGCGGGCTGCCTCCCTTGATCCGGCTATAGCGCTGCGTGATTGAGGCTGGCTGTTTTTCACTCCACTGCAAAATAGCCTTGACTGTTTTTCAGTGGGGTGTAAAATAGCCACATGCGATATATCTATAAATATGTGGAGCAGGATCTCAAGAAAAAAATGGTTTTTATCGGAGGCTCCCGTCAGGTCGGCAAGACCACCCTGGCCAAAACCTTTTTGGAAACTGCCGATCATTCAGGCAGATACTTTAACTGGGATTACAGCAGAGATCGCCGTGATTTACTTGATGAAAAATGGCATTCTGAGGATACGCTGCTCATTTTTGACGAGTTACACAAGTATCGGGACTGGAAAAACTGGATCAAGGGTATTTATGATACTTTCCAGGACTCCAAACAGATCATTGTAACAGGCTCTGCCAGGCTGGACGTATATCGACGGGGAGGCGACTCCCTGCTTGGCAGGTACCATTACTGGCGTTTGCATCCATTCGGCCTGGACGAAATCCCGAACAAGATGACTCCTAAGCAGGCGTTTGAGCGTTTAATGACGGTCGGCGGATTTCCGGAACCGTTTCTGGATGGTGATGAGCGGGCAGCAAGACGCTGGCGCAGGGAACGCATTGACCGGGTGCTGAAAGAAGATGTCCGTGATCTTGAAGCGATCCGGCAGATTTCCCTGCTTGATTTGCTGGTTCATCAACTGCGCAGACGGGTTGGAGGTCTGATTGTCACCTCCAATCTGGCAGGGGAAATCCAGGTTGCTCCCAATACGGTAAGCAATTGGATAGAAGTTCTTGAACGGATGTACCTCCTCTTTACTGTCCGTCCCTATTCAACCAACCTTCCCAGAGCCATAAAAAAACCGCCCAAGATCTATTTTTATGATAACGGCGACGTGGCAGGCAATGAAGGAGTGGTATTCGAAAATCTGGTGGCGACCCAGCTCATAAAAAAAATTCACCTGCTGGAAGATCGGGATGGATACCGTTATGATCTTAGGTATATCAGGGATAAAGAAGGCAGAGAAGTTGATTTTGTAATTGTTAAGGAAGGGATTATTGAGGAACTGATAGAAGTAAAATATGGTGACGAAAAGGTGTCACGTCATTTACAATATTATGCAGAAAAATTGAATCCTCCAAAGGTGACCCAGCTGGTAGCTACTCTGCAACACCCGTTCTCCAGCGGGAGGATCAACATAACCGACCCGTTGTCGTATTTCTGTTCAAAGTGAGCAATTTCT
>DAOVTM010000017.1 GCA_030633145.1 Desulfobulbaceae bacterium | reverse complement strand
TCTTCGGGATTAAGGGTGCGTAGCAGCAGCCCCAGGACTTCATTGTCCAGCTCCCGGTATTCTGTCTTGGGCAGTTGATCCTTGAGGTTGGTGTAATCTTTTTCAATGGACTCCATGGCCTGGGTGATGGCCTCGGCTCGGTCATCAGCATCGGTCAAGGCTACCAGGGAGTCAAACTGGGCATGATTCTGGAGGAAGATAGCCCCTTTTTGTGAAAAATCCTCTTTGGTCAGAGGACGAGTTTTTCCCGCGCGTGATGGCAGGGTAGGGATGATTTCTTCTTTGACCTTGAGAAAACGGCTGTAGGCATGGCGCAGGAAAATCAGCCCCATTACCGGCATGAAGTATTCGTTACTGGCATAGTTGGAATTGGAGCGGAGGGTGTCTGCTGCCTGCCAGAGCCGTCTTTCAATTGCCTCTATATTTTCGAGTTGTGCCATAGTGTTTGTTTTGTGATGATCCGTTCCTGATAAGACCGTCTGGTATCAACCAGCCAGGCGAATAAATGTGCATCTCATAAATATTATGTCTGCTATCGTCCAGCTAGGCAGCCCTCTGAAACGCTCTTGCTGTTGCAATAATGGCCTTTCCTCTTCCGGCACTTGAATTTCGATTTCTTAACCTTTAAACTGTTCAGCAGCTGCCAGTTTTTGATCGGTGGCAATAACAGTGGAGAGTTCCGCATTGCGCCAGTTTACCCCCCTGGCCTGAACCCGGTGCATCCGGCAGTAATTCAGGCGGGTTCTTTGGAAATCTGCGCCAGTGAGATCGGCATGGGAAAAATCAGCGTAGGCAAGGGCGGCATTGGCAAAGACCGTACCTTTGCAGCTGGTATGGATAAGGATGGATTTTTCCAGTTCAGCACCGCTGAAAGAGGCCCGGTCAAGGGCGGCATTGTTGAAAAAAGTCTTGCCAATATGAGCCTTGTCAAAACGAGCCTGTTGGCATTGTGCTTTTTCAAAACGGGCTTTGGAGGCATGGACTCCCCGCAGGTCGGCAAGGGTAAGGATGGCTCCTTCACAGTTTGCCCCCTGCATACTGGAACGGATGAATTTTGCCTTGTTCAGATTTGCGTGGTCAAGGAAACACATCTCCAGACAGCAGTCTTCAAAAACAGCATCTGCCAGACTGGCATTGCTTAAAAAGGTCTTCCTGAAATTGACCTTTGTGAAGGTATGCCCTGCCAGATTCACGCCGCTCAGATCGGCTCGTTCCAGGTCTGTGTCGGTAAAAGCTACCCCTTTCATTTCACTCTTGCGGAGGTCGGCCCGAAAGAGTTTGCTTCCGGTGAGCAGGGTATTCTTCAGTAAGGAACGGGTACAGCTCAACCGTTCACCGTTTGCGTTGCTCAGGTTGGTGTCAGTCAGGTCTGCCCGCTGCCAGATGGCTCGGACAAGGTTGGCATTCTGTAAACTGCTGCCGCTCAAATCAAGACGATTTGCCCGTGTTCGGGAAAGATTTGCCCCCTGCAGGTCGCAGTTGAGGAGACTGCTGTCCCGCCAGACCGTATGACTCAGGTTGGCACCTCGCAGGTCAACATCCTCCAGACGCACTCCCTCAAAAATCGTCCCACTTACATTCAGACCGGACAGGTCAAGCCGACTCAGGGTAATCCCGCTGACAGGATGACCCTTTTTCACCAGAGCCACAAACTCCGTTCGATTCACTGCGGCAGTCTCAGGGTCAGCAGAGTTGCGTCCAGGTTGGCATCGTCCAGGAGGGTGCGGCGTAAGGAGGCCCGGAAGAAATCAACCCCGTAGAGATTAGCCTGGCGGCAGTCGCTCTCTTCCAGGCGGACATGCCGGAAACGAGCCTTAAAGCCATTGGCACGGAAAAACGAGGTCTGACGTAAATCGCTGTGCATCAGGTTGGCCTCTTTGAATGAGCAACGGCTCAGGTCGGCCTGGCGGAAATCACAGCGCACGGCCATGGCTCGGTCAAGCACTGCTCCACGAAAAATCCCGGAGCTGAAATCACTGTCCAGCCAGGCAGCCTGGGCGAGATCCGCTTTGCTGAAATCTGCGCCCTGCAAGCGGGTACCGTTGCATTTAGAGCCATTGAGGTTGCTCTTTACAAAGATGACCTCATCGCCCTGAGCCTCGCCCAGCCAGCACTTTGCCAGATTTGCCCTGCTGAAATCACAGCGGTCAAGCAGGGTGCGGCTGAAATCAGCTCTTTGCAGTTCTGCACCAATAAAACTGGCTGCGCCCAGATCAGAACCGCTGAAGCAGGCTCCGGTCAGTCCGGCCTGTTGAGCCTGAACCTCGGTCATAATACAGCGGATAAACCCGGCCTTGTTTCCCTTGCATTTCGTCAGCTTAACCCCGTGCAGATCAGCACGTTCAAAACGAGCCTGACTGAGATCGGCCTTGGAAAAATCCGCACCACGTGCCGTAACACCCATGGCAACGCAAGCGGTCATAGCTGCCCTGGCAAGACAGGCTCCATTCAGATCCGCCCCGGTGAGGACGGCCCGGTCAAGCACCGCTCCCCGCAGAGAACTGTTGCTCAAGTTGACCCCTTCCAGGATTGCATCACGACAGTCAATCCCATCCAGTTGGAGAGCGGACAGGTCAAGGCCGCCAAGATCGACACCGGCCAGGGACTCACCCCGCTCCCAGGCAGCAATAACCTCTTCCCTGGTCATGGTTGCGGTCACTGGCAGGTTGGAAAGGGGTCTGACCAATGCTGCCGCCTTTGTATCTGTTCCCTGGCGCAGGATGTCGGTCTGCCGTTCCAGTTCTCGCATCTCTGCAAACAGGGCTTCATCTTTAATGCCGAATGACTGCATGGCACCAATGGCAGTGGCAATACGCGCCCCGGTATTTGCCTTGGGCTTATCCACCATCTTGCCAGGCTTTATATCACCCGGTGACAGGCCGCTGCGACTGAGCATGGTGTCCAGTTTTCCTTGCAGGCCAATGGCACGCTGCTCCAGTCTGGCCGGGGTTAATTTTTTATCCAGTCCCGGTTTTTTAGATGCCTTTGAGGGCTTGAGCAGCTCATCCACAGAGATGCCAAAGGATGCCAGCAGGGGGGTAAGTTTTGCCCTGGCTGCCGCTGTTTTTTCTTCAACTGCAGCAGCCACCGGATCAATGTCCGCTTTTGCAGCTTCTTTTTTCTGTTTATCGCTTTTTTTAGACGAATGCTCTGTTGCCGACTCTTCTGGAATTTCTTTTGCAATCTCCTCGGCCTCAAGCTCGGGCTGTCCGATTATGGCCAGGTAACAGGCAGACGGTTCCATGCCTGGTTGAGCCGTGGGTTCCAGGGTGGCGGCGAGCATCTGTTGTCCGCTGTCACCGGGCTGCAGCTGCACTATACCACGCCAGATTAAAATCCCGGTTGCAAGCTCTGGAAAGAGCCAGAGGGTATCCATGCGGCATTGGAGTTCCTGGAAGCGGTGTTCGCTGTCTAACCCCTGGTTTCCCAAAAAACAGCGGCAGCGAACCTGGGGAAGCTGTGAACGTATCCTCGCCTGTTCAGGGTGCATATTCCTGATCTCTATCTCCTCGTCTCCCTGGAAAAAACCGGACAAGCGCTGATCTCTTGGCGCAAGATGAAAGAGGGTCGGGTTGACATCAGCGGGTAAGCCAGGCCAGGAACGACCCAGCCAGTTTTCATCCAGGGTTCCGGCAAGGGGACGGTGGGAGGGCCAGTCAAGCCCTTCCGGGCCAAAGCCGGACGGCGGAGGCCGATCCCTGGGACTGGTAATCAGGCGAGCCGGGTGTTCAATATTGGGCAGGAGGAGAGAATCCTTCCTGTTCCCCCTGCCCTGGGGATTATCCTGATCCAGCTGACCACCGAAACTTCGCTCCCAGCCCAGTTCCATGGCTCTGAACGGTTGCGGAAAGGTCATCCCGGTTCCGGTTTTCCAGTAACGGTCTCCAAAGACCACCAGATTTTTTTCAATTGTTCCCACCCGGACATGGAGGGGACAGGCCAGGGCCATCCTGCCGCCCGGCGGATAACAGCTGCCTGAAAGGAGAAATTCCCCTGCCGGTTTGGGGGTGCCGAGATCAAAGGGTGCGGAACCGTTGAGTCCCTTCACCACCGGCCAGAACTCACCCTCATCAAGCAGTTCCGCTTCAGGGGTGAGGCTGAAACCGGCCACCATGGTTACCTTCAATTGCTGCTCTTCTCCTCCATCATCCAACTGATAGAGGAGGGAGAGAGTCGCTGGTTTACGGAGACGAATATCAGGTTTTTGCTTCACTGCTGTTAAAATTCCATGGTAAAGCTGCCGTCCTCATCCACATCAATCTTGACCCCTTCCGGCAGTTCCCCATCCCCCATGTGACCCAGGATCTCCCGGGACAGGCGGGGCAGGACATTACCGTTGAGGATATACTCGATATTGCGCGCTCCGGTTTCAACCTCGGTGCAGCGAGCCGCAATCTGCTTGACAACCTCCTCAGAGTAATCCAGCTCCATCTTGTTGTTTTCCTTGAGCATCCTGCGCAGAGCCTCCAATTTAACAGTGACGATATTTTCCATTGCATCCCTGTCCAGACTGAAAAATGGAATAACCGTGGTTCTGGCCAACAGGGCTGGTTTGAAATATTCAGAAAGCAGGGGACGCACCGCCCCCATAACCACATCTGCTGGAGGCCGGTCATCCCCGGCTGTCATCTCCTGGATCACATCGGTTCCCAGGTTAGAAGTCAGGATGATGATGGTGTTGCGGAAACTGATCTCCTTGCCCTCGCCATCGGTGAGCATTCCCTTATCAAAGACCTGATAAAAAAGGTTCATGACATCGATATGCGCCTTTTCCACCTCGTCAAGGAGGACGACCGAGTAGGGTTTACGGCGCACTGCCTCGGTGAGCATTCCGCCCTCGCCAAATCCGACATAGCCGGGCGGAGAACCAATAAGGCGGCTGACAGTGTGTCCTTCCTGGAACTCACTCATATTGACTGTGACCACATTCTTTTCACTACCAAAAATCAGATCAGCCAGAGCCAGGCCGGTGGCGGTTTTCCCAACCCCGGACGGCCCGGCAAAGAGAAAAACCCCCAGGGGCTGTTCCGGACTCTTGATGCCTGCCTTGGATGCACGAATCACCTCGCCCATGGCCTCCAGGGCGTGACCCTGCCCCTTGATACTCCGGGTCATGACTGATTCAAAGTTGACGATGTTCTCTGCCTCGTCCCGCAGCATCTTACCCAGGGGGATGCCGGTCCAGTCTGCGGTGACCTGGGCAACAACATCAGGATTGACCTCGATCTGGATGAGCGGTTCATCGCCCTGCAAGGCATGAAGGGCTGCGTCCGCCTCAGCGAGCTGCTCTTTCAATTCCTCAATCGTGGGTGGCTGCTCCTTTTCCTCCTGATCGTTTTCCGGTTGCTCCTCTGTGCTTGTTTTCTCCGCAGACGGGGCTGTTTCTTCGGCTGCTGGTTCCTCGGCTATTCCATGCATGGTTTCAAAAAGCTGTGTTCTCAACGCAACAACCTTATGAGCCGCATCACGCTCCTTCTTCCACCGTTCCTCCAGGGTCTTTCGTTTTTCGTCAAGACGTTCCATGGACTCGTGGATATCCGCCACATGCTCCTCATCCACAGGGACATTGTTGTCCCGATCCCTGGAAATGGCATGGTCTTCCCGCTCAAGGGCGGAAATGGAACGTTCCAGGTCTTCCAGTTCTGGTGGTTTTGCGGCCAGGTTAATGCCAATCCTGGCACAGGCGGTATCCAGCAGATCAATGGCCTTGTCAGGGAGAAAACGACCAGAGACATAGCGGGCCGCAAACTCACTGGCAGCCTGAACCGCATCGTCTCGGACGATTACCTTATGCGATTTTTCATAGCCGTCCTTGATGCCGCGCAGGATCAGGGTGGTGGTTTCGGTGTCTGGCTCGTCCAGTTTAACCAGTTGGAAACGGCGGGCCAGAGCCGGATCTTTTTCAAAGTATTTTTTGTATTCTGTCCAGGTGGTTGCGGCCACGGTGCGCAGTTCACCCCTGGCCAGAGCCGGTTTGAGAAGGTTAGCCGCATCACCGCCTCCTGCCGATCCCCCAGCACCCACCAGGGTATGAGCCTCATCAATGAAGAGGATGATCGGGGTCTCTGATTCCTTGATCTCGGTGATCACTCCGTTGAGGCGGCTTTCAAACTCACCCTTCATTCCGGCACCAGCCTCCAGCAGCCCCATGTCCAGAGCCAGAAGGGCGGTACCCCGGATGGCATCGGGTACGTCGTCTTCGATAATCCTTCGAGCCAGCCCCTCCACGACTGCGGTCTTGCCGACACCTGGTTCTCCCACGCAGATGGGATTGTTCTTGCGACGGCGGGCCAGGATGTCGATCATCAAGCGAATCTCCTTATCCCGGCCAAAGACCCGGTCAATCTTGCCCTGACGGGCGTTTTCCGTAAAATCCTGGCAGAAACGGCCAAGAAAACTCTCCTTACCGACAGCCCCTCCTTTGGTCTCCTGCTCAATGCGCTCTTCCCGGCTCACCGCCTCTACTGAAGGCTTGGTGATCTGCCAGAATTCCTTGAGCAGGTCAGGGCGGTTGATGGTGCGCAGCATATCCATGTACTGACCGCTGGAATAATACGCTGGTCGGGCCAGCAGAGCCAGCAGCAAGGCCCCGGAACGTACCTTGCGGTCTCCAAGATCAATGGAGGCGATCAGCCATGCCTCCTGGATAAGGTCAAGGAGCATGGGAGAAAAGACCGGTTTGCCTGAGTTGCCGGTGTTATAGTCCTCCAGTACCTCATCAATTTTTTTTCGCATCTGCCCTGCCTCAATGCCAAACCGCTCAAAGATCAGGGGCCAGTCAGCATGGATATCATCGAGTAACTTGAGCAGTACATGCTCCACCGTAACCTCGTAATGGGTTCTGGAAACCGACAGACCGGCTGCGGCCTGGAGGGCGTTGGTGCTGAAGGGGTTGAGATGCAGCAATAATCCTTTGATATCAACGATTACCATGGAGTACTCCTTGTTTTAGGGCTACAATTGAATAGTTGGCTGTGCATTACCTTTTCATGGCTGTTCTTTAAATTTAACCTGGCATTTTTTAAGCAGTTCCTCTGCTTTATCCTCTCCGTATTCCTTGACTATATCTTTCCACATGGGACTCGACTTGATTTCCTTTTGATAATTTTCTGTCATTTTTCTTGCTCTGCAAGCGATGGCACGGAGCCTGGTTCTATCAAATGGATCCCCTCATCGTCAACCCAGGAGATGGTGTCAGGGTTCTGTGGTTTATTTTGTATTTTATTTTGACTTTGATTTTTCCGCAAACAACATTTTTTGTACTTCTTATCGCTTCCGCAAGGACAGGGCGAATTTATAGCAATTTTACTTTTCATTGTATTCTTTTGTATATCCTCTTTTTCTGGTTCCCACGCTCCTGCGTGGGAACCAGTGTGAACAGCTCTGGTTCGCACAGCGCACCCTACATCGTTGATCTTATCCCTCAATACTCACAACTCATTTTCGCCTCTCATTTCTGAATTCTGGCTTCTGGTTTCTGAAACGTACCTGACCATCATTGGGACAGGTGTCCCCGGAAAAAATCCAGGTATTCCAGCCAAGACACCCCCAGGAACGTTCTCCCGGCTGGCAGGTCTCCACTTCCTCCCGGTCAAGCTGGAGGACAAGATCCCAGAGCAGGGGCTGGTCAACATAAAAAAGAACACATTCCCGGATCAGGGCATAGGCCGGTCGGTCGGGAAGCAGCTCCTGAAAGCGATCCGCCCCCCCAGGGCTGACCACCAGTTGAAACTTGCCCATCCGGTCACGTACCCTGGAGCCGAGATGGGCATCCTCGCCAAGTCCGTTATTTGCCATGCCAAGAAAGCATCGCTGCTCCTCGGAAATGACCGCCGAATAGGCCACACATTGCTTGACCCGTACACTGGGCTCCCGCAGCATATCACTGACCAACCCCCTCAGTCCAACCGCTGAGTGGGGTTGCTGACAGGCCAGCCCGATATAGGCGAGAAATCGACGATCATGCTCGAGACACCGGTGCATATCCCGGTGTCCAAGCCCCAGGAGACTGAAAAGAATGAGATAGTCCCGGTCGTTGCGGTTTTCAGCCAGCCGGTGCGTAAAGGTATATTTTTCCCAGACCCGATAATAAAGATCATAAAACTGCTGATTAATAACATCGAGAAAACCCCGGCTGCCACTGCGATCCTCCCGCCGCTCCTCCATGAGGTCTTCCGTGTAAAAGGTCGGAAGCGGTGAAGAGGAGCCGTACAGGCCGAGAAAGGTCGCTGTTACCTGGAAAAGAGGCGGATCCTGACGCAGTTCCTTGACCCCGGTGACATCAGTGCCGGGAAAATCCAAGCCAAGATGGGGGTGTACCCGAATCAGACGGCCAATCTCTTCCTGATCCAGCCCTGGATGCAGTTTACTCAGATAGAGACGGAGCAGCCGAATAATCTGCACATAGGGAATGCGTCCCCCATGGTCAAGGAGGAGCTGCCGGATATCAATCAGAGCAGCCGGGTCGTACCGAGCCGTGGTGGCCATGTAAACACCTCCCCGCTGTTGCTGTTTTTTACATTGAGCTGGGTAAAGTTGTTCATTGCGGCATACTCACTGAAAAAACCATCCAACACCATCCCGAAGAGATTGAAATCACCAAGACCGGCAAAGTTATCCGCACGAATAACCATGTCAATACGCTGTCCGCGCATCATCACCCCCCGCACCAGTCGATTGACCGGCTGGGTGACAAATTCCTCAATCCCTTCCAGTCGCTTTTCATTGGCCGTGACCCTGCTCCGATCATGGCCGTGACTGAAGATATAGAGACGCAACAGGTTGCGCAGACTGTCGGCATCTGTCAGGTTGAACAGGTTGAGGGAGAGGTGGGAGAGGAGCTGCCAGAGGGTATTTCCCTCCAGGGGTGGATCAATGGGCTGGGTCGGCTGCATCAGGTTGCTGAAATCGACCAGTTCCGGGGTATCAGAGGTAGGCAGGTTGATCTCGCCTTGCTGCAACTGCACCGGCAAAAGCCCGTTGGAGCAAGTCAGCCGGACGGTCAGGGTCTCCTCGATGAGTGATTCCGCCTCGGGCGGATAGGAGAACCTGAGTGCCACTTCGGGACGGTCATGTACAGCAGAGATGGAGTGGATCTGGCTGTAGGTGTTGCCCTCCCCGCCCCGGTCGGTAAAGCCAACCTCGGGAATGTATTCCTTTTTTTTGACCGCTCCCCTGCTGAAACCGGTGACCTTGTCCACCGTATAGACCTCGGGCCGCTGTCCGTCGTGCATGGCCGGAACCACCCGGATCTTATCCAGTCGATGATCGAGAAGCACTGGTTCCGCCTCGTGGCTGAACAGGTTCACCGCCGGAACAGTCGAGAGGATAAAGGAATCACGGTTTACCTTGGGGAGCGGTTCCTGCTGTTTTTTTAAGACAAAGGTTATGGTGAACCTGCCTGAGTTACCTCGGTTACGCCACTTGCTGATCCCGTGCAGAGAGAGATTGAGAAATTTATGGGGCAGGATAAAGTACTCCTGCAGCAGCCTATACCCGGCAAAAGATCTGCTGGGATAGGGGAGCAGGCTGTTGGCTCGATCCAGGGATTCCGCCTTGAGCATGTCCGGTCGCAGGGTATAACGATCACCGTCATCTCCGCTGAGAATAATGCGCTCAAGCCGACGGTTGAGGAGCATAAAGAGTCCACTGGCCTGGGTAAAGGAACCGCCCATAAAAAAGGAGAGTGATTCGGCAAGCCAACCCTCCAGGGAGGCACTGATCATCTCCAGGTGGAGGGTGATGGAAGGGGTGTGACCAGAATCGTCCGAATCTATTTTGACAATTCGCAGGGGATGAACATCACAGGGAAAACTGGTTCGGAACACACAGGAACTTCCATCCACCTTGGCAGAGCGCATGGTGGTACCTGCTGGCACGTTGATTGTCTCCGGCATTCCGGGTCTGGGAACAAAACGGATCAGGGTCAGGGAGGGGATGGGTCGGAGAAAATGGGGAAAGATGAGGTCAATGAGAAAATGGATGACTTCCGGAAAAGAGTCATCAAGTTTCTGCCGCAGCAGGCCGGTGAGAAAGGCTGTTCCCTCCAGCAGCCGCTCCACGTCCGGATCTGTTGACTGACCGCTGAGCATCGGCGCAATGGCTGGATGCAGTTCGGCAAACTCACGGGCAAGCTCCCGGATATTGTACAGTTCCTGTTGGTAATATTTGCTGTACACGTACTCGAATTCTCCGGGTTCGGGTTATGTAATCCCGATACGACCATCAGTTGTTACCACGGTTTCAAAGGTAACAGAGACATCTTCATGACCAGCCACCACCGCTTCAAGGCGAAACTGAAGATCAAAAGACTGTTTGGAGGTCTCCTGCATTACCAGACGGGTGTTGATAAGGCGGGGCTCGTATTTCCGCACCACCTTTTGCAAAATCTGCTCAATATTCTGCCTGATCTCCTGTACGGAATCACCCGGGACATTGGTCATGTCGGGTACTCCATAGTCAGGTGCTATGGAGACACTGCCCTGGCGGGTATTGAGGAGGCGGGCAAGATGGAGCTGAATTGATTCACTCTCCCAGGTCGTTGACGAGGATTTTTGTTGCTCTTTTTCCTCCTTATCATCCTCAAGACGACTGATACGCTCAAGCAGACGTTCCCGTATTATCACCCGGATCTCCAGAGAATAACCATGTACAAGGGCTGTCAGGTATGGCAGACAAGCCGTACCTGACAGCCCTGTCTCAGTTAATCAGACAAGTTTCCTTTTACCTTCCTTTACGATCATGCTTTAGGCGTTTTCCAGTCATCTTCAGCTGTTATGCCGCCATCCTCAAAGGTCCAGATGATTTTTTCATAAGAAAAATGCACCTCATCCATATCATGATACGGTTGATTTTCCGGCAAAAAGGTCATGGGGGTGTATTCCCGCATTTCAACAACAATGCAGTTCGCCAGTTCAATCTTGAAATACATCTCCTCCTTACCCTTGTCACTGATCCTGTAAAAATGCAGTTCAAGGGTTTTGATATGCTCTCCGCTGCAACAGGCCTGATAGAGCAGCGGAGTTGCCTGATCCTTATGCTTGGTGATTTTGAGTGGTTTATGAACCCGTTGACCGGTCGGCAGCCCGGTATGGGTATCCTTTGGAATGGTGACAGTATGATCAAGCTCATACACCAGAATCATATCCTCGCGTCCGGCCTGTGCACAATCTCCTTTGATTTCGCCCTGCTCTTCTCCCTCAAGTTTAAGATACATCGTGTTAGCCATTGTCAATCTCCATTTGTTGAGTTGTGAGTTGAGAGTTGTGAGTTGAGAGTTGTGAGTAATGAGAACCTTGCAATTTCACCATGTTCTCAACACTCACATCTCAAACCTCACACCTCATTTATTGTTTATCCAGTTTACCCACCAGTGAAAGGGTAAAGGAAGCCCCCATATACTTAAAATGGGGCTGTACTGCCATGTTGACCCGGTACCAGCCCGGCTCTCCCGCAACATCAGACACCTCAATATGCGCCTTGCGTAAAGGTCTGCGACTGCGTACCCCCGGACCGGGATTTTCCTGATCCGACACATACTGACCAATCCACTTGTTCAGTTCGTCTTCCAGCTCTCCCCGTTCCTTCCAGGTACCGATATTTTCCCGCTGAATAACCTTGAGGTAATGAGCCAGACGGCTGACCACAAAGGTATAAGGCAGCTGGGTACCAAGTTTATAATTCAACTCTGCCTGTTTTCCCTCCTCGGTATTGGGAAAGACCTTGGGTTTCTGAATGGAATTGGCCGAGAAGAAGGCAGCGTTATCACTGCCTTTACGCATGGTCAAGCCCATAAATCCCTCTTCGGCAAGTTCATACTCCCGCCGATCAGAGATTTCAATCTGGGTGGGGATCTTGTTCTGAATCTCGCCCATGGCCTCATACTGATACAGAGGCATATCTTCAACTGCGCCACCGCCCTGGGGACCGATAATATTGGCACACCAGCGATAATCGGCAAAACTGTTGGTTATCCGTGAGGTAAAGGCAAAGGCTGCGTTACCCCAGAGAAAAGAGTCATCACTGCCCGCAACTTCCTCGGTATAATTAAAGCTCTTGGTCGGAACATTATCCGGACCATAGGGCAGCCGGAGGAGAAAACGGGGCATTGCCAGGGCAATATTGCGCGAATCCTCACTGGTACGGAGGGAACGCCATTTGGCATACTGGGGCCCCTCAAAGATAGATTGCAGGTCTTTCAGGTTCGGCAGGCCGGAAAAATCATCCAGACCGAAAAAGGACGGCCCTGCTGCTGCCACAAAAGGGGCATGGGACATGGTGGCAACACCGGCAATATCGCGTAACAGGGCAATATCCTGATTACCGGGGCCAAAATCAAAATTTCCCACCATCATACCGTAGGGCTGACCACCAAACTGACCATATTCAGCCGTATAAGCGGTTTTATAGAGACCTGATTTGACGATTTCCGGGGCATCCTCAAAATCATCCATCAGATCCTGCTTACTGACATTGAGCAGTTCAATTTTCGTGTTCTCACGGAAATCAGTATGATCCACCAGGTATTTAAGGGAACGCCAGGCACCTTCCAGAGCCTGGAAATCCTTATTATGAAGGATCTGATTCATCTGGGCGGAGAGTTTTTGATCCAGATCAGATATCATCTCATCGACTAATCCCTGACTGACCTTGACGGTTTCCTTGCCCGGTTGGAGCAGGGCATCAATAAATGCCTGCACTCCCTGCTTTGTGACCTCATACCCCTCGTCACCGGGTGACATTTTAGTCGCTGAAACTATCTCATCCAGCAGGGATATGGATTCACCTTCCTGTTGTGCCGCCTCCTGGGCAGCGTCTTGTTTTTGTTCTTCAGCCATGTCTGTCTCCTGCTCCTATTCCTCAATACCAAGTTCAGCCAGTAATTTTGCCCTGGCACTTTCATCATCAACAATGGACGTAATCTTCTTTTTGAAATCCGGGATATTGCCCAGAGGACCCTTAACAGCCTTGAGAGCTTCCCGCAGTTCAAGTAGCTGTTTCAACTCCGGTACCTTTTCAATAATCTCATCCGGGTTAAAATCCTTGATAGACTTGAAATCCAGCTCCACGTGCATCAAGTTGTCTTCGTCGTTGGTATCACCGTCCAGACTGTTGGGAACAAAGGTGTCCAGTTTGAGTTCCTGACCGGCAAGGACATCGTTAAAATTATCCTTGTCCACGTTAATGGGTTTGCGATCCTCCACGGCCCGGTCATCCTCACGCATGGTAAAATCACCCATGACCAGTACCTTTAACGGAAGTTCAACATCTTCTTGAGCATCACCTGTTGCCGGACGATACACTACATTCACCCGCTCTTTTGGAGCGACAGATCCTTGCTGTGCCATACTTTTATTCCCCTCTTGTTAAAGGAACTTCCAGTTCCCAGAATAATCTGAACAACGCTTTGCCGCAGTGCTGTTGCAATCTCTATATTACAGTCTATCATTCAACTCCAGGTGAAATCAAATTTTTTTTATCTAATATCGATAAAAAATACAATTCTGGAACTATCAGACAACCAAGAAGTTGCAGCTGATTGACATTTTTCGCTGGCAGAGAAGGAAAAAACAGATAAGCGCAGACTTCGGATAAGCGAAGACTTCGGATATTCACTCACGGGTGGGCTCCGGGAAAATCAAGCCCGCTCATCTCGTCAAAGCCAAACATGATGTTCAGGTTTTGCATGGCACTACCGGCCTGACCCTTGACCAGGTTGTCGATATGAGAGATGACGCGCAGGGTTCCGGTGCGCTCGTCACAGGCCACGGTGAGGTTGACAAAGTTTGATCCCCGCACATGCCCGGTGGCACTGGGTGTATCTGAGACCCGGACAAAGGGACTGTCCTGGTAAAATGCCCGGTACAGAGCCAGCACCTTTTTCTGGTTCATGCCCTCTGGCAGGGTGCCGTACAGACAGGCGATGATTCCTCTGGTCATGGGTACCACCTGGGGGGTAAAGGTGAGCTGAATGTCGTCCCCGGCCAGGAGGGAGAGTTCTCGTTCTACCTCCATGACGTGCTGGTGACCGGTGAGGCGATAGGCATAAGAGCTGTCATACGCCTCCGGGTAATGAAAGCCGGGCTTGGGCTTTTTGCCGCCGCCGCTGATGCCGGTCTTGCAGTCGCAGATAATGGAACCGCTCTCCACTGCTCCCCCTTTTGCGGCAGGGGCCAGCCCCAGGATACAGGCCACAGCATAGCAGCCCGGATTGCCGACAATGGAGGAGTCGGCGATTTCGGCTCGGTGCAGTTCGGCCAGGCCATAGACCGTATCAGGGAGCAGTTCCGGGGCCAGGTGATTGGAGTCCAGTCCCAGCCGGGTGGCGTACTCCTCATAAACTGCGGTGCCGTTAAACCGAAAATCGCCGGAATAATCGAGGATCTTACGCCCCTTTGCCACCTCTTGCGGAGCCAGACGCATCCCGATTCGATCCGGGGTGGCATAGACCACCACATCTGCATCCGCATCCGCCACCTCGGGTGCATCTCCCGCATAGACCATCTCGTCGCAGAGTCCGGCCAGATGGGGCCAGAAATGGGAAATTGCTCTGCCAGTGTCATTGGCCGCCACCAAAACACCAATCTCTATTTCTGGATGACGCAGCATTAACTCCACCAGCCCTACTCCGCCATACCCTGTTGCTCCTACGAGTTTTACTTTTATCATCACACACACTCTCTTTAGTTTATTTTGTTCATTTGCATATAACAAATGAAATAATTGTATCTTTTCTATCCACAAATAATTGGTTGACTTACCAACCCAATTATACTAAAAATATTTGTCCCGCAACAATATTGATGTATTCCATCCTCCTGAAAGACAATGAAATAAATATAACTCTGCAATGAAGGCGACTATCATCTGCTGTTTAGCGGCACTCATCATTTCGGGGGGGGTGCTGTTGCACACCTCTTCATCCACGTCTGCCCTGGAAAAGGTTGAAACGCTGGCATCCACTGTTCAGACAATTGACGAGCCTGCTCCGCCACCTGCGGCAGCAGTTCCGAATCATCCTGCCCCTGCCTCCTCTGCCCCACCGCAGGCAACTCATACCAGACAGAAAGCACAAGCGGTAACCGGAATAGAGGTCATCCAGTCGCCTGACCCGAACCCTGCTTCCTGGAAAGGGCAGTTTAACGCCGGCATACAAAGCAGAAAGATTGAAATTGCGCCCGCAATGCTCTCCGGTCAGCCCTTAGAACCGGGAACCGAACTCTCCTTTCAACTCTTTGATGATGTTCAGGTCACTGCCATTGTAGCCAACTCCTTTAAAAACGTCAATGGAACCATCAGCACCACTGCCGCACTACAGGATTCCACCTGGGGTCGAGCCTTTCTCGCCTGCACCGATGGACAACTTCAGGCACGAATACGTATTCCGGAAAGCGGCAGGATCTATTCCATTGAGTTTAATCAGCAAACCGGACATCATTATTTCCTGGAACTGGATCCTGCTCTGGCTGAGCCGGATGAGGGCGATGATCTGGCGGTTGTGCCACAGCCTCTCGCGGATGAAGAGCCTGCGAAATCGGATGAAAAGAGTGTCAATCCTGCACTCGTACAGTTGAACGAGTCCACTGAGGCAACAGCAGTTATTGATGTCATGATTATTTCCTCGGACGATGTGCTGATCGCTGCCGGTTCTCGAACCACTCTGGACAATAGAATCGCCCTGGGGATCAGCATGGCTAATGATGCTCACACCAACAGCAACAGCCTGATACTGCTCCATCTGGTTCATTCGCATACATTCTCCTACGCTGAAAGCGGGGATCCAATGACCGCTTTAAACCACCTCACCTACAGGGATGGAGTGCTGGATGATGTTTTCTATCTGCGAGATACCTATGGCGCAGACTTTGTAATGATGATTAATGAACAGATAGGCGGCGGGCTTGCCTGGGGACTGCCCTACACTTCGGGTAATTCCGAGACCTGTGTCTTTTCCGTCATCGGTAGCGGCTCTATTGCCAGCTATACACTTGGCCACGAAATCGGCCATAATATGGGGCTGCACCATGCCCCGGATCAGACCTATTCGCCCGGTCCCAGGTCATGGTGTATTGATGCTTATGGTTTTGGCAACAGCACCGCCGGACACCACTGGCACCCAACTGCCAGCGAGCTAGGGTATGGTACTGTTATGACCTATACCAGTGGCCACTATTTCCCAGATGGACTCTCCCATATTCGGGTGGGTTTGTTTTCCAGTCCAAACCTGCAGGATCACGGCATGGCAGCCGGTAATGTCAATACGGCTGACAGCGTCAGAGTTCTCCGCAGCCTGCGCCATGTCTATGCAGGCTATCGAGATCGACTCTCCACCCCCTCCATCCAGGTGGATTACCCAAAGGAAGGCGAGACAGTGACGGCGGGTACAACCTGCAATATTTTCTGGGACTCGTATGGAGTAAGCGGCGAGGTAAAAATCGAACTGCTGGAGAACGGCAGCCTGTCTCGGGTCATTGACGTTGACACCTTAAATGATCGAACATACGCATGGGAGGTGCCTGCGGAAATCAGTGGCACCGGATACACTATTCGCATCAGTAACCTTGCCGGAAGCATCATTGACACTGGTGGGATCTTTGCTATTCAAAGACCATTTATACACAACCCCATGGATTCCAAACCTGCATGCACGAATACCGGTAACTGGCAATATGGTATTTCCACAGAAAACAACTACAATATATCAGGGCCGAAAGGGGCATATACAGGTATCAATATTTATGACACCAATCTGGATGGCGCGCCCTCTGTTGACTCTATTTTGACCAGCCCGCCAATCGACTGTTCCGGCTACTCTAATGTTACGTTGCAGTTTATGGGGTTTTTCACTATTTTTCCTGGTGATTACGCCAAGATTCAGGTCTCCAGCAATGGTATTGACTGGACTGAGATCTATTCGGGTACCTCTATATCAGCCTGGGACTGGCATAAGTACGAGTTTGATATTTCCGCAACCGCCGATGGTCAAAGCAGCGTCTATGTTCGCTGGATCTATGAGGAGGGGGGCAACATCAGCCTGGCAGGTATGAGCCTGGATGATATCCAGATCCTGGGCATCTATACCTCTCCTGAACCCGCTGTCACTCTGAGTGTTGACCATACTGTTTTGAAGGAAGACAACGGTTCTGCCACGGTCACAGCGAAACTATCCGGCACACACAACGAACCAGTGACTGTTCATCTGGACTATTCAGGAACTGCGGATTTTGGTGCCGACTACTTCGCATCAACCACCATCGTTATTCCCACCGGCTCCATCACCGCCTCCACGACCATCGAGGCAATTGACGACCAGACGGAAGAAGCAAACGAGACCATTGTAGTTGATATCAACGGTGTTACAAATGGCAATGAAGACGGGTTTCAAGAGATAAAAACACTCCTCACTGATGATGATGAGCCGGTCATTGCATATACTGTAAGCTACAACGGCAACGGCAACAGCAGCGGTTTCCCTCCGCCGGATGGAGACAAAAGAGATGGAGAGGATCTGAACCTGGCCGCCAACAGTGGCAATCTGCGCAAAGTCGGTTCCAGATTTACGGGCTGGAATACATCACCTGATGGAAAGGGAAGAGGCTATGCGGAAGGTGGGGTTTACACGACAGACGCATCTATCACCCTGTATGCCAGCTGGAAGGCAAACGCTATTTCTCCTGCTCTCTGGCTGTTGCTGAAATAATCATTATTTTCCAATACCTGAAATCATGCCTTATGCCTTTCGGCAAGGAGTGGAATTAAACATCGCAATGCCTTGTTCACAGATGCCGAGTCTGGAAAATAAGTACGAATATCAGGTTCTATAACGACAACTCCTTCTTTTGGCATCACTTCACTGGTAATAGTATTACCATCTTCTTGATGAATAGTTATTGAGAACCCGGCCTGCATGGCTCTTGCATGTTTACCACGTACTCCCCCTGTAAAATCATATTCATTTCGCATAATCATATTCCTTTTCTGTTCATAATGATCAGGATCCGGTATTGTGATGGACAAGGGATCATTAAAAACAGTCATAGCTTCCTCAAAGCTAACACTATGTTTTTTGTAATTTCCCTCGTTCCCACGCTCCAGCGTGGGAACGGAACTTGGACGCTCCTGCGTCCTATGACAGCCGTTGGAGCGGCACTTCAGGTTCCCACAGACGGAGTCTCGCAGGCTCGCTTACCTGGAGCGTAGGAGCCAGTGGGCCAACCGGATGTAGCCATAAATTATAAAGAGGATACGACTTTTCCTTGTTATTATCCCACTCAAATTAATATTTCATTTGACCGTGAGTATAGTATTTTTTTGAAAAATAACTTCCTATCCCTGCACCATTTTCTTAAACCACGCTGATATTACTTCACCTTCAGGAATTTTATACTTGGCTTTAATATTAAGATTGAGAGGCAGCATTGCCTGAATGATGGGGTGTAACAAGTAGCCTACCACTTCGAAACTTAGTCGTGAAGGTTCTTTTTTCAGCTCAGCCAATATTTTTTTCAGCTCCGGTATTTCTCTCAGTTCTGATACCTGGGATAAAGTATCCATCAGCTCTTTTATTTCACCAAGATGCTCCTCTACTCTATCCAGATCGATCTGTTTACCAGTCGTTCGTTTCAATTCAATCCGCAGACGATCTATCTCATTACGAGTCTGATTATCCTTTTGATACTCTATTTCAAAACCCTGTTTTGTTTCCCCCCGGTGCGCATCCTGACCCTTTTTAAGTTCATCGAGTTTATCTCCTATCTCTCGAAATTCGCTTTGCACCCTTTCAGGCCGCTGGTACCCGGCAAGAATATCGTGTACAGGAATAAAGTCTTTCAATTTAGGATGGTAATATTTCTGGTCATCTTCTTCAAATACCAGCAAATCTTCATAATCGAGCCATATTCCTTTATAGGGTACCTCCCATGCAACATTCAATTTTTCATACGGTTTATGCAGCTTCCTGAACACATCAAGCAGGATATGGAGATAGTCCCGCCGCTGTTTTTCAGCACCTGTCACCTCAATGTCAATATATTCACCCCTGT